>NZ_JBEXHP010000146.1:0-11901 GCF_040607895.1 Micromonospora sp. NPDC005220 | reverse complement strand
CGGGCGCCGACGAGTGACGGCCTGCGCAGCGATCGACGGCCTGCCGAGCGACGCGCACTCCCCGGCGTGACGCCGCCGGCCCCGGACCGCGCAGGGCCCGCCGACCCCGCAGACCCGACCGCACCGGTGCCGCCGCGGTCGGGACAGGTCGACCGGCTGGCCTCTACGGTGATCCGCGACGCACCGGCTGCGTACGCGAGGATGACCGGTGCGCGCGCGACGTCAGAAGGAAGCAGACGAGATGAGCGATCAGGCGCCCTCGGCGCGGCCGGTGCGGATCCTGCTCGCCGACGACCAGCCGCTGCTGCGGACCGGGTTCCGGATGGTGCTGGGCGCCGAGGGTGACCTGGACGTGGTGGCGGAGGCCGGTGACGGCGTGGAGGCGGTGGAGCTGTCCCGCCGGCTGCTGCCCGACGTCGTGCTGATGGACATCCGGATGCCCCGGATGGACGGGGTAGCGGCGACCCGGGCGATCGTCGACGCCCGACTGCCGGTGCGGGTGCTGGTGCTGACCACCTTCGACCTGGACGAATACGTGGTGGGCGCGTTGCGGGCCGGCGCCAGCGGGTTCCTGGCCAAGGACGTGCCGGCCGAGGACCTGGTCGCGGCGATCCGCACCGTCGCCGGCGGGGACGCGGTGGTGACACCTCGGATCCTGCGGCGACTGCTGGACCGCTTCGCCGAGTTGCTGCCCGACCCGGCTGCGACGCCGTCGGCGGCGCTCAACGCGCTCACCGACCGGGAGCGAGAGGTGCTCGTGCAGGTGGCCCGGGGGCTGTCCAACGCCGAGATCGCGACGGTCCTGTCGGTGAGCGAGACCACCATCAAGACCCACGTCGGGCACGTGCTGACCAAGCTGCGGCTGCGCGACCGGGTGCAGGCGGTGGTGCTGGCGTACGAGTCGGGGCTGGTCCGCCCCCGGGCGTAGCCGAACCGGCCCGGGTACCTCACCGGGCGTACTCGAAGATCCCTCCGTGGGGGGACGGCTGCCGTTGCCATCGTCACCTACCGTGACCGGAGATGGTCCGGTCCGGTTGACCCTCCTGTGGCGTCAGGTGGAAGTGTCGGTGCTGCCACCCGCCGCCGAGTGGGGAAAAACGGTCGACCGGCCGTCAGGTCAGGGGCAACCCTGATCCGACATAGGGGTGCACCCGCAGCGGGAAATCCGCGCCAGGTCCCCCCAGGGTCGGACGGGGCAGGCGGAAACAGCACCGATGATTGAACAGTCGCGTCGGACCATCGGGGGGCGGCGTGCATTTTCGGACAGACGGAAGAGGTAGATGACGTGACCGCGACGGTAGGCCAGCAGGCGCAGGCCGCGGCCCAGGCGAACGACGTGTGGAAGGTGTACGGCAGCGGCGAGGCTCAGGTCATCGCGCTGCGGGGGGTCAGCGCCGAGTTCGAACGTGGCCGCTTCACCGCGATCATGGGCCCGTCGGGTTCCGGCAAGTCGACGCTGATGCACTGCCTGGCCGGCCTGGACTCGGTGACCCGGGGGACGGTGTCGATCGGTGAGACGACTGTCACCGGGCTGGGCGACGCGGGGCTGACGAAGCTGCGGCGCGACAAGGTGGGCTTCATCTTCCAGCAGTTCAACCTGCTGCCGACGCTGACCGCCAAGGAGAACATCCTGCTGCCGCTGTCGATCGCCGGGCGCAAGCCGGACCCGGCCTGGTACGACACGGTGATCGAGACGGTGGGTCTGCAGGACCGGCTGGACCACCGGCCGGCGCAGCTCTCCGGTGGGCAGCAGCAGCGGGTGGCGTGCGCGCGGGCGCTGGTCTCCCGCCCCGAGGTGATCTTCGCGGACGAGCCGACCGGCAACCTGGACTCGCGCTCCGGCGCGGAGGTCCTCAACTTCCTGCGTAACTCGGTCCGGGAGCACGGCCAGACCATCGTGATGGTCACCCACGACCCGACCGCCGCCGCGTACGCCGACCGGGTGGTCTTCCTCGCCGACGGGCAGATCGTGTCGGAGCTCATCGAGCCGACCGCCGAGACGGTGCTGGACACCATGAAGAAGCTGGACACGCCGGCCGAGGTGGGCAACTGATGTTCCGCGCGACGATGAAGAGTCTGCTGGCCCGCAAGGTCCGGCTGATCCTGTCCGGCCTGGCGGTGGTGCTCGGGGTGATGTTCGTCTCCGGCGCGTTCGTGCTCACCGACACGCTGGGCCGGTCCTTCGACTCGGTCTTCGCCGACGGTTTCTCCGAGATCGACGTGAACGTCGCGGCGAAGCCGAAGATGCAGGTCAACGAGATGGAGGGCGAGCAGACCGTCACCCCGCTGCCGGCCTCCCTGGTGGACCGGGTGAAGCAGGTGCCGGGCGCGGCCTCGGCGACGGGCGTGGTCAACGCCGACGGCGCCCGGGTGATCGGCAGCAACGGCAAGGTGGTCACCTCGTTCGGCCCGCCGCAGTTGGGCGAGAACTGGACCGGCGAGAGCGAGCTGCTGCGGCTGCGCGAGGGGCGCGCGCCGCAGGCCGAGGACGAGATCGTCATCAACAAGGCGTTGGCCACGGCCGCGAAGGTGCAGGTCGGCCAGAAGGTCGGCGTGCTCACCGCGTTCGAGTCGAAGAAGCGGGAATTCACCCTGGTCGGCGTCGTCGGTTACAGCGGTGACCGGGACTCGATCGGCGGGGTCAACGAGGTCTTCTTCACCACGCCGGTGGCGCAGCGGCTGATGCTGGGCGAGCCGGACGTGTTCAGCAGCGTCACCGTCCAGGCCGCCGACGGGGTGTCCGACGAGAAGCTGCGCGACGACGTGGCCCGCACCCTGGGCGCGGACTTTGAGGTGAAGACCGGCGAGCAGGTGGCCGCGGACGCCTCGGCCAGCCTGAAGGAGGGCCTGTCCTTCTTCAACAAGATCCTGCTCGGCTTCGCCGCGGTGGCGCTGCTGGTGGGCACCTTCCTGATCCTGAACACCTTCTCGATCATCGTGGCGCAACGGACCCGGGAGTTGGCGCTGATGCGCGCCATCGGGGCCAGCGGCCGGCAGATCATCGGTTCGGTGGTGCTGGAGGCCATCGCGGTCGGGTTGATCGCGTCGGTGCTCGGCCTGGCGGCCGGCATCGGAGTGGGCGCGCTGCTGGCGTTCCTGTTCGGCAAGCTCGCCGGTGGCCTCACCCTGGCCGGGATCGGGGTGCCGGCGGCGGCGGTGATCGGTTCGTTCGCCGTCGGTCTGGTGATCACCGTGGTGGCGGCGTTGCTGCCGGCGCTGCGGGCGTCCCGGATCCCGCCGATCGCGGCCATGCAGGACGTGGCCACCCCGGACCGGCCGTTGACCAAGGTCACCGTGGCCGGGGCGCTGGTCACCGGCGTCGGCGCGGTGCTGCTGTTCCTCGGGCTCAGCGGCAACGCCGGGGGCCAGACGCTGTCGACCATCCTCGGTGGGGTGCTGTTCGCCTTCATCGGGGTGGCGCTGCTGACCCCGCTGATCAGCCGACCGGTGGTGAGCCTGCTCGGCGCGATCTTCTCCTGGTCGGTGCCGGGCAAGCTGGGGAGACTCAACTCCGGGCGCAATCCGCGCCGCACCGCGATCACCGCCGCCGCGCTGATGGTCGGCATCGCGCTGGTCACCGGCGTCACGGTCATCCTCGACTCGGCCAAGGGCAGCATCTCAGCGCTCGCCCAGGACACCATCAAGGCCGAGTTGGTGATTGCCGGGCAGCAGGGCGGCCCGCGTCCGCCGACCTTCGACCCGGGCGTACTGGACCGGGCCAAGGCCCTGCCCGGTGTGCAGCTGGTCGACGGCGAGTACGGCGACATGGGCCGGATCGACGGCGAGCAGACCTGGGTCGCGGTGAGCAGCGACCCGGCGTCGCTGCGGCAGATCTTCGGGGCGAAGCCCACCGCTGGTGACATCGACCGGATCGGGCCGACCCAGATGCTGGCCAGCTCGGACACGGCCACCTCGCGGGGCTGGTCGGTGGGGTCGACGGTGAGCGTGCAGCTGACCCGGGGCGAGGCACGCACCTACACGATCAGCGGCATCTACGAGTCCTCGCAGCTGACCAACCCGGTGACGCTGCCACCGGCGGCGGCGAAGGACTTCGCCATCCCGCAGCCCATCCAGGGCTTCATCCAACTGGCCCCGGGCACCCGGGTGGCCGACGTCCAGCCGCAGGTGGAGGCGTTGCTCGCGGACAGCCCCGAGGTGTCGGTGGCCGACCGGGACGCATTCATCAAGCAGCAGACCAGTTCGCTCGACGGGCTGCTCACGATGATCCAGATCCTGCTCGCGCTGGCCATCGTGATCGCCGTCCTCGGCATCATCAACACCCTGGCCCTGTCGGTGCTGGAGCGGACCCGCGAGCTGGGTCTGCTGCGGGCGATCGGCCTGCGCCGGTCCCAGACCATGGGCATGATCACCGTGGAGGCGGTGGTGATCTCGGTGTTCGGCGCGCTGCTCGGCGTCGCGGTGGGCACCGGCCTCGGCGCCGCCGTGGTCGAGGCACTCAAGGACGAGGGCATCACCGACCTGATCCTGCCCTGGGGGCAGATGGGGGTCTTCCTCGGTCTCGCCGCCATCATCGGTGTGGTGGCCGCGGTGCTCCCGGCCGTCCGGGCGGCCCGGATCAACGTCCTGGGCGCCATCGCCCACGACTGACGCTGTCACAGGAAGGGGCCCCGTCGCGGGGCCCCTTCTGCGTCTGTCAGGCAGCGGCCCGATCGGTCAGCAGCGCCGCGAGCAACTCCAGGTCCGCGCCGGTCAGGCTCTCCACCTGGTGTACGCCGACAGTGCTCGCCAGCGCCACCTCCGCCGGTACGGCCAGCACCGCCGCGCCCGAGGCGAGCGCGCTGGCCACCCCGGTCGGTGAGTCCTCGATCGCCACGCAGCGCTCGATGGGCGCACCCAGCCGTCGGGCCGCGGTCAGGTACGGCTCGGGGTGCGGTTTGGCCGCCACCACCTCGTCGCCGGCGACCACCGTGTCGAAGTTCTCCCGACCGAGGGTGTCCAGGGCGATCTCGACCAGCGCCCGAGGGCTGGAGGTGACCAGCGCGGTAGGAATTCGGGCCGCGCGGACCGCGCGCAACAGCTCGAAGGCTCCGGGCCGCCAGGGCAGACCGGCGCGGAACAGTTCCAGGATCCGGGCGTTGATCCACGCCGCGCTGATCTCCGGATCCCGTTCGGGCTGCCCCAGGTCGTCGTGCAGGATGCGCATCGACTCGGCCATGGCGGTGCCGATGATCGCCTGGCGGG
This sequence comes from Micromonospora sp. NPDC005220, assembly GCF_040607895.1. Taxonomy (NCBI): domain Bacteria; kingdom Bacillati; phylum Actinomycetota; class Actinomycetes; order Micromonosporales; family Micromonosporaceae; genus Micromonospora; species Micromonospora sp. NPDC005220. The sequence continues at coordinate 6,699 of NZ_JBEXHP010000146.1, read as the reverse complement.
CGTCGGCGGAGAGCTCACCGCCGTACTCCTGCGCGAGTTCCTGCAACGCGACGTCCCACAGCTTCTCGCTGTCGACCAACGTGCCGTCCATGTCGAAGAGCACGGCGGCGGGGTGATGGCTGCTCAGCGGAACCTCCAGGGTCGTGACCGACACCGGCGATCCTGCCAGCACCTGCGGGGCCCGGTGGCGGCAACGGGCGGCAGGGTGATCCGGGCAACCCCGCTCAGCCCAGATCGCACTCCTTCAGCGAACCCTCGTACCCCCGGAAGAACATGTCGGTGCGCTGCTCGGCGGTGCCGTGCGCCCCCTCCGCGAACCACGGCTGGTCCGGGTCGTCGCCGACCGCCGCCACCCCCTCCCGGAACTCGTCCAGGTCACCTTCGGCGAGGGTCAGCGCGCCCGAACGCACCGAGTCGCCGAGGTACGCCCCGGCCATGCAGTCGGCCTGCAACTCCTGCTGGATGGTGAAGCTGTAGTTGATGCCGAGTCGCACCTGAATGGCGTGCGCGTACTCGTGCCCGAGCAGGTAGAACACGAACGCGTCGCCGACCTGCCGGAACGCCGCCACCGACCAGGCGACGTCGTACGCGATGAAGTCGCCCCGCGAGCAGTAGACGGCGTTGTTGCGGGGCAGCGGCTGGCCGCCACAGGACACCTCGCCGTCCCGCTGGTACGGGGTGATCCGCCGGATCGGTTGGAACCGCTGCCCGGATTCCTTGAACTGGGCCGCCCAGTACCGTTCGGCGACCGCCTGCGCGTCGGCGACGTCCTGCTCGAACTCGGCGACGCTTGTGGTGCTGTCGGCCCGGGTGGTGCTCGGCCCCGGCGAGGCGGCCGGCGGGTTCGCCCCGGGGCGCTCGGCCTCCGGCTCGGCCAGCCCGCCGCCGGCGCAGGCCAGCGACACCAGGGCGGCGATCAGCAGACCCGCCAACGGGCCCCGCGCGTCGCGTCCGAACCGTGCCCCCACTGTGCCTCCCCAGACGTCGGTGGCGCTGGCTGTACCCCGACGATACGACCGCCACGCCCACCACCGGTTCCACGCACGAGGTGGCCGGACGGTTCACCCTGTGGCCCCTGGCGGGCAGTGGCGCAACGAGCTCGGGTGGGCTGGGGTGAGAGCACCCTCGGCCACCTACGTCACCGCCTCAACCACCTGATCAACAACCGGCTTCGCCGTTCGTACGGTCAGTAGGGTCGCTCAACCGCCCGACTCCCGACCGCGATGCCAGGTGTCACCCTGGTCGCCGTGCCGCTCGGCCTCGTACCGCTGCTGCCGCACCCGAGCGTCCCGCCCAGCCCCACTGTCGAAACCGACGCCGCCCGCCTCCCGGCCCCGCCGTACGAGAACACCCCAAGCCACACCCGCCACCACCACAAAAACCCCGACCACCACCCACACCACCGTCATCCCGCCAACCTAGGCCCCACCCACCACCCCGGACCTCGGTGATCATGAAGTTAGCGTCATCCCGCTCGGCGTGTCGTGACGCTAACTTCATGATCACCGGTTCGGGTGGGGGCAGACCCGGGGTGGGGATGTCCGGGTGGGGGGCTGAGGTTCGACGTTTCCGGTGAGCGGTGCCGGGGCGGCACCGGAGACAGGAGGGCCACTGTGAAGTACATGATTTTGCTCTACGGGTCGCAGCAGGACTATGACGTGCTGTCGGGGCGGGCTTCCGACCGGCCGGCGATGTCGGCCGAGCAGATCGCGGCGATGCACCAGCACATGGAGACCTTCCACCAGGCGCTGGCCGAGTCCGGTGAGCTGGTCGACGCCCGGGGCCTGAGCGAGCCGGTGCACGCCCGCCGGGTGCAGGTGCGCGAGGGGGCACCAGTGGTCACCGACGGCCCGTACCCGGAGACGCAGGAGGTCCTGGCCGGCTACACCATCGTGGAGTGCGCCAGCTTCGACCGGGCCACCGAGATCGCCGCCGGTCTGGTCGACCCGGACGCCCCCGGTGGGTACGTGGACGTGCGCCCGGTGCTCGACGGTGTCGAGGACCTGGCCGGCTGACCCGGTGCCGGAGAATCCCGCCGAGGACCTGCTGCGCGAGCTGGCGCCGCAGGTCCTCGGCGCGCTGGTCCGCCGCTACGGGCACTTCGACACGGCCGAGGACGCGGTGCAGGAGGCCCTGATCGCCGCGGCGGACGGTTGGCCGCGCGACGGCGTACCGGAAAACCCGCGTGGCTGGCTGATCACCGTGGCGTCCCGTCGGCTGACCGACCTGCTGCGTCGTGAGCAGGCCCGGCTGCGGCGGGAGGACACGGTGGCCCGCTGGGTGTTGCCGGAGCAGTGGCGCTCCCCCGCCGCCGACCGTCCATCGGCGGACGCCGACGACACGCTGATCCTGCTGTTCCTGTGCTGCCATCCGGCGTTGTCGGCGGCGTCGCAGATCGCGCTCACCCTGCGGGCGGTGGGCGGGCTGAGCACCGCCGAGGTGGCCCGCGCGTTCCTGGTGCCGGAGGCGACGATGACCCGGCGGATCAGTCGGGGCAAACAGCGGATCCGCGACAGTGGGCTGCGGTTCGCGCCACCCACCGGCCCGGAGCGCGCCGAACGGCTCGCCGCCGTGCTGCACGTGCTCTACCTGATCTTCACGGAGGGGTACGCCCGCACGGCCGGGCCCGGGTTGCTGCGCGCCGACCTGACCACCGAGGCGATCCGGCTGACCCGCCTGGTGCACCGGCTGCTGCCCGACGACCCGGAGGTCACCGGGCTGCTCGCGTTGATGCTGCTCACCGACGCCCGTGCCCCGGCGCGGATCGGCCCACACGGTGAGCTGGTGCCGATGGCAGAGCAGGACCGCGCCCGGTGGCGGGCCGACCAGATCGCCGAGGGGGTCGAGCTGATCACCGGGGCGCTGTCGCGCGGGGTCGTCGGGGCCTACCAGCTCCAGGCGGCCATCGCGGCCGTACACGATGAGGCACCCAGCGCGGCGGCCACCGACTGGGCGCAGATCACCGCCCTGTACGAGGTGCTGCTGGGGATGTCCGACAACCCGGTGGTGGCGCTCAACCACGCGGTGGCGGTCGCGATGAGCCGGGGCGCGCCGGCCGGGTTGGCGCTGCTCGCCGATCTGGCCAACGACCCTCGGCTCGCCGACGACCCGCGACTGCCGGCCGCCCGCGCCCACCTGTGGGAGCTGGAGGGTGAGCGGGTCGCGGCGCGGGAGGCGTACCGGATGGCTGCGGCGCGCTCGACGAACCTGGCGCAGCAGCGCTACCTGAACGCCCGCGCGGAGCGTCTCACCGACGACCCGCCGCCCGCCGGCTGAGCCGGCGGGCCGCGCGGGTCACGGGCTGAGCCGGCGGGCCGCGCGGGTCACGGGCTGGCGGCCAGGAAGACGAAGGCAGCCATCAGCACCAGGTGTACGCCGCCCTGCAACACGTTGGCCCGACCGGGCACCACGGTGAGTACGGCGGTCACGGCGGTGAGCGCGAGCAGGGCGAGCTGGGTGCCGCCGAGGCCGAGCAGCAGCGGGCCGTCCAGCCAGATCGAGGCGATCGCGATGGCCGGGATGGTCAGGCCGATGCTGGCCATCGCCGAGCCGAGCGCGAGGTTCAGGCTGATCTGCACTCGGTCGCGGCGGGCGGCGCGGGCGGCGGCCAGGGTCTCCGGCAGCAGCACCAGCAGGGCGATGATCACGCCGACGAAGGCGTGCGGCAGGTTCGCCGCGGCGACGCCGGCCTCGATGGTCGGGGAGACGGTCTTGGCGTCGCCGACCACCGCGACCAGCGCCACCAGCAGCAGTGCCAGGCTGACCAGCGCCGCGCGGGTCGTCGGGGGCTTGGCGTGCTCCTCGGCGTCTATCACCTGGCCGCGGCTGTCGACCGGCAGAAAGTAGTCGCGGTGTCGGCCGGTCTGCACGAGCACGAAGAGCCCGTAGAGCGCCAGCGAGGCGACGGCGGCGAAGGCGAGCTGGGCCGGGCTGAACTCCGGGCCGGGCCGGGCCGTGGTGAAGGTCGGAATGACCAGACTCAGCGTGGCCAGGGTGATCACGGTGGCCAGGGCCCCGCCGGTGCCCTCCGGGTTGAACACCGCGACCCGGCGGCGCAGCGCCCCGAGCAGCAGGGACAGGCCGAGTATCCCGTTACAGGTGATCATGACGGCGGCGAAGACGGTGTCCCGGGCGAGCGACTGGGTCTTCTCCGGCCCGCTGATCATCAGCGTGACGATGAGGGCGACCTCGATCACGGTGACCGCGACGGCGAGCACCAGCGACCCGTACGGCTCCCCCACCCGGTGGGCGACCACCTCCGCGTGGTGCACGGCCGCGAGCACGGCCCCTCCCAGCAGCACCGCGACCACCACGATGATCGGGCCGGGCAGGTTCCGCCCCCAGGTGACGATCAACACCAGGACAGCGAGCACGGGTACGACGAAGGTCCAGTCGGTCATGCGGGAGCGAAGCAGGGCGGCCATGCCGTACAGACTGCCAGGTCAGGTGATCATGTGCCCACCATCGACGCGCGAACCTGCCGTGTCGGGAAGTCCACATCCGTGCCGAGCGAGCGCCACAGCCAGGGGCTGGTCGCCGCAGCCGGCTAGGGATCGAGCTCCCGCCGCAGCTTGGCGAACTCGGCGGTCAACGCCGGCAGTGGGAAGTGCGCGTTCAGGCCGCTGGGGTTGGGCAGCACCCAGACCCGGGCCGGGCCCAGCCGGTCCGGCTGCGGACCCAAACCGGCCCGGGGCCGGGCGAAGGCGATCCGGTACGCGGTCACCCCGAGGATGGCCACCCACCGCGGCCGGTACCGCTGCGCCTTCACCGCCAACCCCGTCACGCCGGCCACCAGCTCCGCCGGGGCCAGTTCGTCGGCGCGGGCGGTGGCCCGGTTGCTCAGGCTGGTGATGCCGAGGCCGTGGCGCAGCAGCTCGTCGTGCTCCCACGGGTGCAGCTCCCGGTCGGTGAAGCCACCGCCGTGCAGGGCCGGCCAGAACCGGCTGCCCTTGCGGGCGAAGGGCAGCCCCACGGCGGCCGAGTAGAGGCCCGGGTTGAAGCCACAGAACAGCACCCGCAGGCCGGGGCGGATCACGTCCGCCAGGCCCCGGCCAGCCGCCGCCGCCACCTCCTGCGGGGTCGGCCGCCGAAACGGCCCCGCCTGCTCCGCGCCCATCTGAGAGATCCTGCCGTACGCCGGGGTGTCGGACCCGGCGCACGCCGACGATCACGCCTTGACACCCTGAACGCATGCAGTCAACCGACCACCTCGCTGCCAGCCGCTACGCCCGGATGCGATGGAACACTCCGCTGTCGCAGGAACACGCGGCGTTGCTGCTGCAACGACTCGACGTCCGCCCCGGCGCGCGCGTGCTCGACCTCGGCTGCGGCTGGGGTGAGCTGCTGCTGCGGGCGGTCGCCGCCGGAGGCGTGTCCGGCCCGGTCGCGACGAGGGGCGTCGGCGTCGACACCGACGATGCCGCGCTCGCCCGGGGGCGGCGGCTGGCCGCGGGGCGATCCCTGAACCGGCACGTCGCCTTCGTGATGGGGGAAGCGGCGGCCTGGCAGGAGCCCGCAGACCGGGTCCTCTGCATCGGCTCGGCGCACGCCTTCGGCGGCACCGAGGCCGCCCTCGACGCCCTCACCGCGGTGGTCCGGCCCGGGGGCCGGCTGCTGTTCGGTGAGGCGTACTGGGAGCGGTCCCCCAGCATGGAGGTCGAGCAGATCTTCGGAGCGGGGATCACGGATCTGCCGGGCCTCGTCGAGGCCGCCCGGGAGCGCGGCTGGCGGGTCCTGCACGTGAGCACCGCCGACCAACGGGAGTGGGACGATTTCGAGTCCACCTGGCTCGCCGGACGGCAGGAGTGGCTGCTGACGTACCCGGAGGATCCCCGGGCGGCCGACGTCCGCGCGGAACTCGACGACCGGTTGCGCCAGTACGTCGGTGGTTACCGGGGTGTCCTCGGCCTCGCCTACCTCGTCCTCGGCCGCTGACGGTCCCGGTCGCGACCACTGTCGCCGTTGACGCCGCTGGCTACGCTGCGCCTTGCGTAGCGGTCCGCCGTACCGGTCGGAGAGCGAGCCTGACGTGTCTGATACCCGGACGTCCCCGGACTCTCGTCTCGCCCTGCACTGGCGAATCCTCATCGTGTTCGCCTGCACGGTGCTGGCGTGGCTGTTCCTCTACCACGGCGCGCTGCTCGGCCGTGAATACGACCGCCCGACCCATGTGGCCAGGGCCATCCTCACGACGGTGCTCGTCGTCCCCCTTGTGGTGGCCGCTCGTCGCCTGCTCGACCGTCGCCCCTGGACCGGTCTCGGGCTGCCCTCCCTGCGCACCGGCTGGCGACGACTGCTGCTCGGCATGGCCTGCTGGCTCATCCCCGCCGCCGTCGGGTTCGCGCTCTGCCTCGGCTTCGGTTGGGTCGAGATCCGCCTGCGCGCCTCCGCGACGGACGCGCTGGGCGTGGCGGCGCTGCTGGTCGTCCTCGTCTTCCTGTACGAGGCGCTGCCGGAGGAACTCGTCTTCCGCGGCTACCTCCAGCGCAACCTCGCCACCCGGTTGCCGGCCTGGCAGGCCGTCCTCGGACAGTCTGAGCTTCCCCCGCTTTGATGGAGGGGTGGTTACCTGCTGCCGGTCGGTGCAGGGGTGACGATATCTGGGTCGGTCTGGCTGGTCTGTTGGTGGTGCCAGGCGGTCTCGTACTCGTCGGGGCTGAGGTCGCCCAGTTCTTTTTGGATGCGGCGGGTGTTGTACCA
>NZ_JBEXHP010000145.1:0-11922 GCF_040607895.1 Micromonospora sp. NPDC005220 | reverse complement strand
GGGGGCGCTGACCCACCGCCCGGGCCGACCCCGGCCCGCGGGAGGGCCGGACGACGACGCCTTCGCTCAGATCACCACCTGCTTGGTGTTCGGCAGGCTGTCGACGATCGACTTCTGCACGTTGATCGTGTCGGCGATGATCTCGTGGGGCGTGTTGGCCATCCACTGCATCACCGAGATGTCTTCGAACCGGGGATGGCGGAACATCTCCAGGAACACCAGCGGTTCGTCCCCGGTGTTCTCGATGTAGTGGCCGTACGCGAAGGGAACGTAACCCACGTCGCCGGCCTGGAAGTCGAACGTCCGAGCGGCGGCCTGCGCTGCGAAGACGCCCATCCGTCCGGTGCCGGAGATGTAGTACTGCCACTCGTCGGTGGTGGGATGCCAGTGCAGTTCGCGCATCCCGCCCGGCTCGACCTCCACCAGGGCCGCGGCGGTGGTGGTGGAGGCGGCGAAGTTTGTCGAGTCGGTGATCCGGACCGTCCCGCCGCGAAAGCGTTGCGGGGTCTGCGCGAGCATCCGGTGCTTGAAGCTGCGTGGGATGTCCCCGGTCGGGCTGACCACCCGATCCTGCTGCAGGGGCGGTGGGACGTCGCCCTGGAAGATGTACTTCTCCCGCTCGGGCAGGTTCTCCATCTGTTCCAGCGTCCAGCCGAAGTTCTTGGCCAGGACGTGCCGAGGGGTGTGTGCGAAGAAGTCGCTGAGCAGGAACGTGTTGTTCTCGGAGAACGCGCCGTCGTCGAAGACCAGCAGGAACTGCGCGCCGTCCTCAAGGGCCTGGATGTTGTGCGGCACACCCTGCGGAAAGAACCACAGATCGCCCGCCTTCACGTCCTCGATGAAATTGCGTCCCTCGTGGTCGACGGCGGCGATCCGGCAACTGCCACTGAGCATGTACGCCCACTCGGACTGCTGGTGCCAGTGGATCTCCCGGTACGCGCCCGGCTCGAGACCGAACTGCACGCCGGCCAGTTGACTGGCGATCGGCAGGTCGCGGCTGGTGACCTCCCTGGTCCAGCCGCCCTTCTCCACCCGGGTGTGCGCCTGGGAAAAGGAGAACTTGAGGTTGGGCACCAACCGGCTGTCGGTGGTCGGCGGAACCAGGAGGTCCGGGTTCTGCCGCTCAAGCTCCACGTTACGGCCCGCGAAGGGCGCGGCGCCCTGGTCGCCGCGCCGCGGCTGGGGATCGCTGTTCGCCATGATCGCTGTCTCCTCACTCGGGTTGAATCGGCGCGGGAACGGATCCGCTCCGTAGCCGGGACGAGATCCCCAGCAGGGCACGCACTCCGGGCCAGCCGTACTGGACCGCGATCGCGACCGGGATCGCCGCCGCGGTCGCCATCAGCACCAGGCGGGTCCACGCCGGAGCGTGACCGCCCGCCCCGGTGCCGGCGATGAGGACGAACATCAGCAGTACGACCCGGAGCCGATGCAGACCGGGCAGTTCGGTGAGCTGGGCCATGATTCGATGATCGGCGCCGAAGACGGATCGCCGCATCACGTGATCGCGCCATTGCCGCGCGCCAGATCCCGGACGCCGTAGGCCATGGGGCGCAATCCCGTCGGTTCGTCGATCTGGTCGCCCGTACCTGCCGGCATGGCTAGGCTCGGTCGCAGGACGGCATTTCGACGCGCCTGGTAACAACCGGGGAGAACGCCTTTGTCCGAATCACCCTTCGACGCTGGAATGCTTCCGGCCGACGACATCGCCGCCGACGCCGAGCACCGACGGCACCGGCTGTTCGCCACCGCGGATCAGCTCCGGCTCGCCGGACGCGGGATGGAGGCGCTGCACGTTCTGGCGGCGGAGATCGCGACGAGTCGCAGCGGCGAGCGGCACCGCGTCCAGGTGCTCGGTCACCTGGCGCATTCGGCGACGCTGGAGCAGCCGACCATCGCTCTCGCCGGCCTGCGGGAGGCGCTGAACCTCCGACTGGACGCCCGTAGCCGCAGCACCCTGCTCGCCCTGGTCGCCACGATCGCGGCCCGCACCGGGCATCCGGACACCGATGCCCTGCTCCGCGACGCGGGCACCGCGCACGCCGCGTCGAGCGACCAGTCGTCCGCTCGGCACCTCGCCCTCGGCCGGGCCGCCCGCTCGCTCGGGTACGGCGATCTGCCGGGCGCGCAGGCCGTGCTGGCGGCCCTGGATGCGGACTCCTGGGCGGCACGGGCGGACGCCCCGTCGATCCGGGCCGAACGGATCCTCGTGCAGCTCGGCCTGGGCCGGCATCAGGACGCGCGGACCGCGACCGACGGGACCGGCGTTTCGTTCACCGGGCTGACCGCGCTGGACTGTCTGCGCATGGTGGCAGTGGGCGAGCTGCCCGAGGCCGCCGCGCTGGCCGTCACGACGCTCAGCTCCGGCTCGGCGGAGATCAGTTGCGGCGTGCGCGCCCTCCTGGTCGCGGTGATCGGCGAGGTCCGCTACCGCCGTGGCGAACACGACGACGCCCGCGCCATCCTGCGCACCTGCGTCGCCGAGGAACGATGGCCGGACCGTACGATGTGGAGCCTCGCGCTCTGCGTGGCGGTTCGCGACCCGGCCCTCAACGCGCCGGCCGGCCTGCTCACCACTGTCGTCGCCGACCTGCACCGATCGGTCCGGCCGCTCCTGCCGGTGCCGCACTTCGGCCCCCGACTGGTACGCGCGGCGGTGGCCGCTGGCGACACCCGGGCCGCCCGCCGGGTCACCGAACTGGTCGAGCTGGTGTCCACCCGGACACCGGTGCCGCTGTGGCACGCGCTGGCCGACCAGTGCCGGGGTTGCGCGACGGCGACCCGGACGCGCTCCGGTCGGCGGTCGACCAGCTGCGCACCACCGCCGCCCGGCCGGCGCTGGCCGACGCGTTGCTCGACCTCGCCAACAATCGCCGGGCGCGATCCGGGGAGGCTCGCGATGCCGCGTACGAGGCGGCCGCCCTCTACGCGCGGATCGGCGCCCCCGGCGACCAGGCGATCGCCGACCGGCGCTGCGCCGACCTCGCCGCCACCCCGCGCCACCGGCCGTCGCTCGACGAGCTGCCGAGCGGGGGCATCGACGCGCTCACCCCCGCTGAGGAGCGGGTGGCCGAGATGCTCGCCGCCGGCGCCACGAAGAAGGAGGCGGCCAGGAGCCTCTTCGTCTCCTTCCACACCGTGGACACCCAACTCCGATCCATCTACCACAAGCTGGGCATCCACAACCGGATGCAGTTGGTGCGGGCCTGGGAACGGACCCGACGATAATCAGCCGACCTGACCCCGCTCGCCGGGGGTCACTTCTCGCTGTCGAGCAGGCCCATCATCGGGCTCGCGTAGCGCTGGCCGGAGGCGGCGCCGGCCGGCACGGCCCGCTCGATCTCGTCCAACGTCTCCTGGTCGAGCACCAGGTCGACAGCGGCAAGCGACTCGGCCAGCCGATCCCGCCGCCGCGCCCCGACCAGCGGCACGATCTGTTCGCCCTGCGCTGCCACCCAGGCGATCGCCACCTGGCTGGTGGTCGCCCCGAGACGCTGCGCGACCCGACCGAGCGCGTCCACGAGGCGCAGGTTGGCGGTCAGGTTCTCGCCCTGGAACCGTGGGCTGTTCGCCCGGAAGTCCGTGCCGGTCAGCTCACGGTCCGCCGACCAGTGGCCGCTGAGCAGACCCCGGGACAGCACCCCGTAGGCGGTCAACCCGATGCCCAGCTCACGCAGCGTCGGCAGGATGGTGGCCTCCGGGCCGCGCGACAGCAGCGAGTACTCGATCTGGAGGTCACTGATCGGCGCCACCGCCGCGGCCCGGCGGATGGTGTCCGCGCCCATCTCGGAGAGCCCGATGTGCCGGATGTAGCCGGCCTGCTGCATCTCGATCAGCGCGCCCACGGTCTCCTCGATCGGCACCTGCGGGTTCAGCCGGGACGGCCGGTAGATGTCGATGTGGTCGGTGCCCAACCGACGCAGCGAGTACGCCAGCCGGTCCTTCACCGCCGCCGCCGACACGTCGTACGGGGCCGCCTGGAAGCCGCCGTCCGGGGTCCGGCGCGCGCCGAACTTCACGCTGAGCACCACCTCATCGCGGCGACGCTCCCGCAGCACCCGGCCGATCAACATCTCGTTGTGACCCGACCCGTAGAAGTCCCCGGTGTCGATCAGGTTCACCCCCGCGTCGATGGCCGCGTGCAGCGTGGCGATGCTCTCCGCCTCGTCGGCCGGCCCGTACAGGTCGGACATGCCCATCGCGCCGAGCCCGATGATCGACACCTCCGGCCCGGAGGTGCCCAACCGTCGCCGTTGTAGACCCGTCATGTCCCTCGTCTCCTCCGGTCCCTGGAACTATGTGTACGCTGTGTCCATATAACCAACACGAAGACACGCTGTCCATATACTCGGAGGACCAGTGGCCCCGCTCACCCCGAACCCCGGCATGTCACCCCGCCGGGGTCGCGGCCGCCGGCCCGCTGACCAGGTGCGGGCCGAGATTCTCACGGCCGCTGGTGAACTCCTGCTGGCCGAGGGCATGGCCGGCTTCACCATCGAGAAGGTCGCGGCCCATGCCGGTGCCAGCCGGATGACCATCTACAAGTGGTGGCCCTCCAAGGGGGCGCTCGCCCTGGACGGCTACTTCACCGTCGTCGCGCCCACCCTGGCCTTCGCCGACACCGGGGACATCGTGGCCGACCTGACCAACCAGCTCGTCGCCTTCGTCCACCTCGTGCGGGACACCACCGCCGGGCGGGTCATCAGCCAACTCATCGGGCAGGCGCAGACCGACCCGGAGCTGGCCGCCGCCTACCGGGAGCGCTACTCCGGCCCCCGTCGGGCCCTCGCCGTCGAAACCCTCACCAGGGCCATGGCCCGTGGGCAGCTACGCGCCGACATCGACAGCGAATCCGTCGTCGACCAACTCTGGGGCGCCTGCTATCACCGGCTCCTCATCGGCGACCTGCCGCTCACCGAGGACTTCGCCCGGACCCTGGTCGACAACCTCGTCCGCGGGCTGCGCTGACCGCCCAGCGGGTCAGACCACCGTGCCACGCCACGGATCCACCGGCCCCTGCGGGCCGTCGCCACGCAGGGTGATCCGGTGTACGACCCGTCGCGCGCCGCCGTAGTCGCGGTTGGCGTAGTGCGCGGTGCTGCGGTTGTCCCACATCACCACGTCGCCGGTGCGCCACCGGTGTCGCACCAGGTGCTCCGGCTTGGTGAGGTGGGCGTAGAGCAGGTCCAGGATGGCCCGGCTCTCGGCCTCCGACACGCCGACGATGTGCGAGGTGAAGCCGGGGTTGACGAAGATGCCCCGGCGACCGGTCTCCGGGTGTACCCGCACGACGGGGTGCTCCACCGGGTCCAGTCGGGTGACCACCTCACCTTCCCAGACGTTGCCCCGACCGCCCCGGCGCTGCGCGAGGTAGTAGCCGAACTCCCGGTTGCCGTCGTGCACGGCCACCAACTGGTCCACCAACCGCCGCACCGGCTCGGCGAGCGAGTCGTACGCGAGTTGACTGTCCGCCCAACTCGTGTCGCCTCCGGTGGGCGGCAGGGTCACCGCGCGCAGGATCGAACCCAGGGGTGGGCGGGCCACGAAGGTCACGTCGGTGTGCCACACGTCGGCGAAGCCGTTGTCCGCACTGTCCAGTGCGTACACCTCGGGGTGCTTCTCGTCGACGCCACCGACCACGGGATGCGAGGCGGTCAGCTCGCCGAGCCGGCGACCGAGGCGTACCTGGCCGTCGTCGTCGAGGCGCTGGTCGGCGAAGAACAGCACCTTACGGTCCACCAACGCGGCGCGTACCGCGGCGAGTTCGTCATCCGTCGCGCGGTCCAGGTCGAGGTCACGTACCTCGGCGCCGAAGTGCGGCCCGAGTGGCTTCAGCGCCAGTTTCACGAGGGTGTCGGTCATGACGGTGTCCTTTCGGTTCAAGCGGCGGCGGCACGTACGGCGTGACCGATCGTGGCGCGCAGGGCCGCGTACTCCGGTGAGCCACGCAGCTCGTCCGGTTCGACGCCGGTGCGAGGAAGGTCGACGTCGAGGTCCAGGGCCACCCGGCCGGGCCGGCGGGTCAGGACGATCACCCGGCTGCCGAGGAACACGGCCTCGTCCACGCTGTGCGTGACGAACACACAGGTACGGCCGGATCCGGCGCTGACCCGGCGCAGATCCTCCTGCAATCGCTCCCGGGTCAACGCGTCCAGGGCCGCGAAACCTGCCACTCAACCAGTCATGTACCTATGGACCGAGCAATGGGGTACGGATCTACGTGATCGACACCGGGGTGCGGGTCAGCCATCAGGACTTCGGCGGTCGGGCCTCGCACGGATACGACGCGGTGGACAACGACTACAACGCTGACGACGGCAACGGACACGGCACGTTCGTCGCCTCAGTCGCCGCCGGCAACGCCTACGGCGTGGCCAAGAACGCCAACATCGTCGGCGTCCGGGTTCTGAACAACAGCGGGTCCGGCACCACTGCGGGTGTGATCGCGGGCATCGACTGGGTGACCGCGAACGCACCAGGCCCGCAGTGGCCAAACTGAGCCTCGGCGGGGGTGCGAGCAGCACCCTGGATGCCGCGGTTCGCCGGTCGATCAACGCCGGTATCACGTACACCATCGCTGCCGGCAACTCCGGTGCCCTGGCCTCCGGCACCTCGCCGGCCCGCGTCACCGAGGCCTTGACGGTCGGTGCCACCGACCGCACCGACACCCGACCGAGCTGGTCCAACTACGGCTCGGCCCTGGATCTCTTCGCACCCGGCGTAGCGATCACGGCGGCCTGGCGGACCAGCAACACCGCCACCCACACCGGAAGCGGCACCTCCTTCTCCGCCCCGCACGTGGCCGGCGCCGCCGCCATCTACCTCCGGAACAACCCGACCGCCAGCCCCGCGACGGTGAACTCCGCGATCGTGGCCGCAGCCACCCCGAACGTCGTCATCAACCCGGGCAGTGGCTCACCGAACCGACTCCTCTACATCGGCATTTTCGGCAGCTGATCGACCCCCGGGTGGGGATGCCCGTACCGAACCTCGGTACGGGCATCCCCACGCGCCGCTGGACGCAGACGGCCTCGCGCTCCGGCCATCGGCGTGACCGTCTCCGGCATCAACGCAACGCGTCTCACAGCGCAGGGCACCGCCATGTGTCCGACCGGCGCCCCTACAGCTCGGGGTGGCCGAACAGGCCCGGCAGCCCGCCGCTGTGCAGGAAGACGACCCGGTCGCCGCGCGGGAAGCTGCCGGTCAGCAACGCCGCCATCGCCCGACCGGTGTACGTCGGGTCCAGGAAGACCCCCTCCATCCGCGCGGTCGTCTCCAGCGCCACCCGGGCGGCGTCGGTCAGCGTGCGGTACCCGGCACCCACCTGAGAACCGTCGATCCGCAACGCGTCCGGCTCGACCTCCCCGACGAGCAGCCCGGCGACGGTCGCCCGGGGGTCCGGCACGGCACCAACATCCACGCCAATCACCCGCTCCGCGCCCAACTCCCGCACCAGACCGGCCATCGTCCCGCCGGAGCCGAGCGCCACCACGACCTCGACCCCGTCGATGTCGGGCAACTGGGCCCGCAACTCCCGGCCACAATCCACGTAACCCTGAACGGACGCGGGTGAGGTGCCACCGAACGGGATGACGTACGCCGGTCGTCGCTCCGCCTCGACCGCCACCACCTCGGCGAGCGGGCGATCCTCGGCCCAGACGATCTCCGCGCCGGCGAGCCCGTCGAGGAGCAGGTTGCCCCGTCGGCCCTGCGGCGGTGAGCCGGCGAGCACCAGCACACTGGCGAGACCGAGTCGCGCCGCAGCCGCCGCGGTGAGCCGCGCGTGGTTGCTCTGCGGCGCCCCCGACGTGATGACCGTGGTGGCGCCTTCGGCGAGCGCCTGGGCGCAGGTGTACCGGAGCTTGCGGATCTTGTTGCCACCTCCCCCGAGGCCGCTGAGGTCGTCGCGCTTGAACCAGAGCTCAGCCAGCCCCAGCTGGGCGGCGAGCCGGGGCGCGGCCTCCAGCGGAGTCGGCCACGTACCGAGGGAGATGGGAGCGATCATCCGTGCAGCTAATCACCCCGCTGCCCAGCATGCAGCCGGACATCCGCCAGCAGCGACCCGGCGGACAGCGGCAGGTGACCAGCCGGGCCCTTGCAAAGCGTGACGGTGATGTCTGCCCGGAGTAGCGTGCCAGGTGGCGGCCTGCCCGGTTAGATGCCAGCGGGCCGCCAATCGGGTCCTCTACCCCGAAGGCAGGCACGCCGTGACTGACCCGTCGTTCGCCGAGCGGATGCGGCAGCTTCGCGACGCGCAGCACATCTCCCTGCGCAACCTCGCCAAGATCACTTATCACGGTAAGACGTACCTGCACGAGTTGGAGACCGGCAGGAAGACGCCCACCGCCCAAGTCGCGCAGCGCATCGACGACGCGCTCGACGCCGCCGGTGAACTCGTCGCCCTCGCCTCCCAGCCCACCATCCGCCGCCGCGAATTCGTGGCCGCTGCAGGACTCGCCGCCGCCCTACCTCACACATTGCTCGGCCACGGCCGGCACGTCGGAACTGGCACCGCCGGACGGCTCGCCGAACGCACGGCCCGGCTTCGCCGCCTCGACAACTTCCTCGGCGGTGTCGACACCCACCACCTCTACACCGCCGAGGCCGACGCCACCGCCCGGCTCATCCAAGACGGTTCCTACAGCGAAACCGTCGGCCGGCAACTCTTGGCCGTCCTCGCCGAGCAAACCCAGCTCGCCGGATGGGCGGCATTCGACGCCGGACGGCACGCCGACGCGGAGCGGCTGTACCTGACTAGTCTCTCCGCCGCCCGCGACGCCAACGAGTGCGCCCTCGCCGGCAACGCGTACGCGTTCCTCGCCTACCAGCAGCTAACCCTCGGCAAACCCGCCTCCGACACCGCCACAGCTGGATGCGAGGCCGCCGCAGCCGCTACACCAGTTGTTCGGGCGTTGCTGCACCTGAGGGCCGCCTGGGCGTACGCCGTCAGGGGCAACGCCGCTGCGGCAGACCAGCAGCTTGCTCATGGCACCACGTGTCTCACCGAGCACGACAACCGGCCCGAACCCGACTGGGTTTACTGGGTCGACCACCTGGAAGGCGAAATCATGACCGGGCGCTGTTGGACGGTCCTGCGCCGGCCGATGCGTGCTATCCCCGTGCTGGAACGCGCCCTCGCCCGATTCGACGACACCCACTCCCGCGACAAGGCCCTCTACCTGTCGTGGCTGGCAGACGCCTACCTCGACGCCAACGAGGTTGAGCACTCGTGCGCCACCGCAGCTGCCGCAGTCCGGCTCGCAGGTGGGGTTGGGTCGGTGCGACCAGCGCAGCGCCTGAATTCGTTGCTCAACCGATTGGAGCCCCACGCCGGGATGCAGTGCGTGGCTGAGCTTCGGTCCTTGGCCGCCGAGATGTCTACTCGCCCTCGACTGTCCGTCTGACCCACGCCAGGTAGGCGGCCGACCCGTGGACGATCGGCACGGCGGTGACCTGAGGGTTGTCCCACGGGTGGGCGTCAATCAGGTGCGCCTCCAGCTGTAGGTACCGGTCCGCCGTGGTGTACAGCAGCACCTGCCACTCTTCGCTCGTGCCCTGCTCGCCGAGGTGCCAGAACACGGACGTCACCGGTCCGGTCACCTGCGCGCCTGCCGCCAAACGTGCCGCTGTTGCCCCTCCGGCTAGCGTCATCGCCGCCTCGCGGGTCGGCGTGGCTGTTGACACCTGCACGTAGTCGCTCACCCGCACAGGCTAGCCGGGCAGGTGTCCGCGGACAGGCACGGACAGTCGGCGGACACCTACGCCCGTTTGACCACAGCTGATTCCCCGTAACGTCCGACCCACGGGACGCCGGTGGTGAACATTCGAACCCGCGCGATGCGTGCGACCACCACCGCCGTTTCGCCGAAGGGCGGGGGGCGTCCGCGCCGGACATGACCGGGCGCCCCCAAGCCACTGACGGAGGGGTGCCCACCGATGATGCTTCCGCTCCCGACCACCGTTCGAGCGGCCTTGGATGCCAAGCGTGACCGAGGTCGGCAGGCGGTCGCCGCCCTCGACCGTCGGCTCGGCGGTCAGCACACGCCACGCCGGCCTGGGTGGGACTGCGACAGCTGTGAGCAGGCTTGGCCGTGCGACCCAGCGCGGGTTCGTCTCGGCGAGGCGTACGGCCGGGACCGGGTCGGTTTGGCCATGTACTGCGGCGCCTTGTATCCGGTGGCCAGCGCCGAACTGTCGGGCTCGGCACCAGGCGAGTTGTGGGAGCGGTTCGTCGGCTGGACGCGCTGATCGTGCGGTAGGCACTCGTGTTCGGAGTGTGGCTAGGCGCGATCACCGTCGGTCACCTTCGCGGCACCTACACACCCGCGCCTCAGCCGGGCAGGGAGCTGCGTTCGCCACCGTTGGCGAGCACGACCGATCCGTTCAGGTAACTGCTGCGGTCGTCGATCAGGAACAGCACGACGTCGGCGATCTCCTCGGGCTCCCCCACCCGACCCCGGATGTTGACCTGGCCAAGCGCCTCGATGTTGTCGCCGAGCATCTGCTCGGTGCCGGCGGTGCGCACCGGGCCGGGCGAGACGCCGTTGACCCGGACCCCGCTGGCGCCGAACTCGGTGGCCCAGGAGCGGGTGAGCAGTTCCACCGCGGCCTTGGATGCGCCGTACGCCGTGCCGATCGGTGCAGCCAGGGTGGCCGCGGTCGACGTGACGTTGACAATCACACCCGAGCCGCGCTTCGCCATGGCGGGTGCCAGGGCGCCCACCAGGAGGAAGGGCGCACGGGTGTTGATCGCGACGTGCCGGTCGAAGCTCTCCACACTCGTGTCCGGGGTGCTGGTGAAGTCGTAGACGCCGGCGTTGTTCACCAGGATGTCCACCTCACCGGCGTCGGCGGCCAGTTGGACGACCTGTTGGGCGTCGGTGAGGTCGGCGCCGACGAAGCGCGCTCGGCCGCCTCGCTGACCGATCTCCGCGACCAACTCGGCCCCGCGTCGGGGGTCGCGGCCGTGCACGACAACCTCGGCGCCGTGATCGGCCAGTTTCAGGGCTACTGCGCGACCGATACCGGCGGTCGCGCCGGTTACGAGAGCGGTACGACCTGCGAGATCAGCACTGAGTGACATGAGACCTTCTTTCTGGGTTGGCTGACCCAATTTCTAACAGTCGTTTCTGGGTTGCGCAACCCATTCCGGTAGGATGTGCTCGTGGCAGAGAGCACTGACAAGACCCCTCGGCTGACTCGCAAGGGGCAGGCGACCCGCGAGCGCATCCTGCAGGCGGCCACCGACCTCATCGCCGCGCACGGGGTGGCCGGGACGAGCACCGAGGATGTCCGCAAGGCGGCCGGGGTGAGCGGCTCGCAGCTCTACCACTACTTCGACAGCAGGCAGGCACTGATCCGAGCGGTCATCACCCGTCAGGCCGACGCGCCGCCGGTCCCCGGCCAGCCGATGATGGGGCCGCTCGACAGCTTCGACGCCCTCCGCGCCTGGGCTGACGCCGCGATCGAACGCCAGGAACAGAACGAGGGCCGCGGCGAATGCACCCTCGGCTCGCTGGCCGCGGAACTCAGCGCGACCGACGAGGAGTCGCGGGAGGATCTCTGCCGGGGCTTCCTCCGCTGGCAGGCACTGCTCCACGACGGTCTACTCGCCATGCGGGACCGAGGCGAGCTGCGAGCCGACGCGGACCTCACCGAGTTGTCCTTCGCCCTGCTCACCGCACTGCAGGGCGGCACGCTCCTGAACCAGACGATGCGCGACGCGCGGCCGCTCCGCGCGGCCATGAACGCGGCCCTGTCCTACGTCCGCTCCTTCGCGCTCACCGAAGACGTCCGCCAGAGGTCCTGAGAGGGCGGGGGGGGGGCCCCCCGCGGCCCCCCCCCCCCCCCCCCGAAAGTGGGCGGGGCCCCCCCCCGCCGGGGGGGGACACGCCCCCCCCCTAAGGAAATAACCCGACAAAA
>NZ_JBEXHP010000144.1:0-12067 GCF_040607895.1 Micromonospora sp. NPDC005220 | reverse complement strand
ACGACGGACGTCGTCCGCGGGCACCGGTCTGTAGGGTGCTGCGGATGACCACGCTGAGTCGTCGCGTCCTGCCCTTCCGGTGGATCGGTCGAATGGCTACGCTCGCCTGGATGCTCCGTTACGAGACCGTGACACCGGTATTTCGGATCTGGTGTTGACGCAGTCTATGTGAGCGCTAACACTACCCGAAAGATGACAGTTGGCCCCGGCAGTCGGCGGGGGAGTCCAGAGAGGAGAAGCCGGTGGGCAGGAAATTCCTGGTTGCTCTCGGCGGCGCGGCACTGGCGCTAAGTTTGGCGGCATGCAGCGGTGGGGGTGCGGGCAGCGGTGAAAAGACCGGCGACGAGAAGCCCAGCGATCTGACCATCGGTGTGTCGATGCCGACCCAGACCTCGGAGCGGTGGATCGCCGACGGCAACGCGGTGAAGTCCAAGCTCGAGGCCAAGGGCTACAAGGTCGACCTCCAGTACGCGGGCGACGACATCCCCACGCAGTCGCAGCAGGTCGATCAGATGATCACCCAGGGTGCGGATGTTCTGATCCTCGCGGCGATCGACGGCACGGCGCTCAGCAGCCAGCTGCAGGCCGCCGCGGCCGCGAAGATCCCGGTCATCTCCTACGACCGACTGATCCGTGGCAGCAAGGACGTCGACTTCTACGTCAGCTTCGACAACTACAAGGTCGGCGTCGCCCAGGGCACCGCGCTGCTGGTCGGTCTCGGCCTGCTGAACAAGGACGGCTCGAAGGGCACGGCCAAGGGGCCGTTCAACGTCGAGCTCTTCGCCGGGTCGCTGGATGACAACAACACCCAGTACTTCTTCGGCGGCGCGATGGACACGCTGAAGCCGTTCATCGACGACGGCACGCTGAAGGTCAAGTCCAAGCAGACCACCCCCGAGCAGGTCGCCATCCTGCGGTGGCAGCAGGAGACCGCGCAGAAGCGGATGGAGAACCTCCTCACATCGGCCTACAACGACGGCTCGAAGGTCGACGGGGTGCTCTCGCCCTACGACGGCATCTCCCGCGGCATCATCACCGCCCTGCAGAACGCCGGCTACGGCAAGGGCGCGAAGAAGCTCCCGGTGGTGACCGGCCAGGACGCCGAGATCGCCTCGATCAAGCTGATCAACGACGGCGTGCAGAGCTCCACGGTCTTCAAGGACACCCGACTGCTTGCCGAGCAGGCCGTGAACGCCGCCGAGGCGTTCCTGCAGAAGAAGCAGCCGCAGGCCAACGACACCAAGACGTACAACAACGGCGTCAAGGTCGTCCCGGCGTACCTGCTGCCGATCGCTACCGTCTACAAGGACGACATCAAGGCGACGCTGATCGACTCCGGCTACTGGACGGCGGAAGAGGTCGCCGCCGGTCAGGCCAAGAAGTAAGCCGCTCGTCGGGCCCGGCGGTCACCCGCCGGGCCCGACGCCTGGGCGTGCACGCGTCCAGACCTGACGGAGGACAGTGACCATGGACGACACCATCCTCGAGATGCGTCGCATCACCAAGACCTTCCCCGGCGTGACCGCGCTGGAGGACGTCACCCTCGCCGTGCGCCGCGGGGAGATCCACGCCATCTGTGGTGAGAACGGCGCCGGCAAGTCCACCCTGATGAAGGTGCTGTCCGGCGTCTACCCGTCCGGCTCGTACGACGGCGAGATCCTCTTCGACGGCAAGCCGATGCAGTTCCGTGGCATCCGCGACAGCGAGGCCAACGGCATCGTCATCATCCACCAGGAACTCGCCCTGGTGCCGTACCTGTCGATCGCGGAGAACATCTTCCTCGGCAACGAGCGTCGTGGCCGCAGCGGGCTCATCGACTGGAACTTCGCCAACGCCGAGGCGGCGAAGCTGCTGGCGTCCGTCGGGCTGCACGAGAACCCGGTCACTCCGGTCATTCAACTCGGTGTCGGCAAGCAGCAGCTGGTGGAGATCGCCAAGGCGCTGTCGAAGAAGGTCCGCCTGCTCATCCTGGACGAGCCGACCGCCGCGCTCAACGACATCGACTCGGCGCACCTGCTCGACCTGTTGCGGGCCCTCAAGGAGCAGGGCATCACCTGCATCATGATCTCGCACAAGCTCAACGAGATCACCGCCATCGCCGACTCGACCACAGTGATCCGCGACGGGCGTGCGGTGGAGACCCTCGACATGAAGTCCGACGACGTGAACCAGCAGCGGATCATCCGGGGCATGGTCGGGCGCGACCTGGACAGCTTCTACCCCGACCGCGAGTCGTCCCCCGGCGAGGAGGTCCTCCGCATCGAGGACTGGACGGTGCGGCACCCGGTCCAGGACCGGATGGTCGTCGAGGGCGTCGGCCTGTCCGTACGCGCCGGCGAGGTCGTCGGCATCGCCGGCCTCATGGGGGCCGGGCGGACCGAGCTGGCCATGAGCGTGTTCGGTCGGTCCTACGGGCGTGACATCCGGGGCCGGCTCTTCGTCCACGGGCGGGAGGTGCAGGCGCGCACCGTCGCCGAGGCGATCGACAACGGCATCGCCTACGTCACCGAGGACCGCAAGCGCTACGGCCTCAACCTCATCGACGACGTGCGGCGCAACGTGTCCGCCGCCGCGTTGGACCGGCTGTCCCGCCTGGGCTGGGTGAACGGCAACGAGGAGATCAAGGTTGCCGAGACGAGCCGCAAGGAGATGAACATCCGGACGCCGAGCGTCATGGCGGTGGTCGGCAAGCTCTCCGGCGGCAACCAGCAGAAGGTGGTGCTGTCGAAGTGGCTGTTCACCGACCCGGACGTGCTGATCCTCGACGAGCCCACCCGCGGCATCGACGTCGGCGCCAAGTACGAGATCTACACGATCATCAACCGGCTGGTGGCCGCCGGTAAGGCGGTGATCGTCATCTCCTCCGAGCTGCCGGAGCTGCTCGGAATGTGCGACCGCATCTACACCCTCGCCGCCGGCCGGATCACCGGCGAGATGCCGGTGGCCGAGGCGACTCAGGAAAGCCTCATGGAGCTGATGACCAAGGACAAGGAGCTCGTCGGATGACCAGCATCAAGACCCCTTCGACGGAGCGCCCCACGCCCCCGGACAGCACGCCCGCCGCCGCCCTGCACAGCGGGACGAACGACCTGCGGGCGCTGGTGTTGAACAACCTGCGGCAGAGCGGCATCTACGTCGCCCTGGTCGTCATCGTCGCGCTCTTCGCGGTCCTGACCGACGGGGTGTTGCTGAGCCCCGGCAACATCACCAACATCGTCCTGCAGTACTCGTACATCCTGGTCCTCGCGATCGGCATGGTCATCCTGATCATCGGCGGGCACATCGACCTGTCGGTCGGATCGGTCGTCGCGCTCACCGGAGCGGTCTCCGCCGTCCTGGTGATCCAGCAGGGCCACCCGTGGTGGATCGGCGTCGTGGCCGCGCTGGTCGTCGGTGTCGCGGTCGGCGCGTGGCACGGGTTCTGGGTGGCGTACGCCGGAATTCCGGCCTTCATCGTGACCCTGGCCGGCATGTTGCTGTTCCGGGGTCTCACCCTGCGGGTGCTCGACAACATCTCGCTGTCGCCGTTCCCGTCCGAGTACCAGCAGGTCGCGGCGGGCTTCCTCAACGGCCTGCTCGGTGGGCAGGGCTTCGACGCCTTCACGCTGCTGATCGGCGCCATCGCGGTGGCCGGGTACGCGGTCAGCGGCTTCCGCACCCGCGTGGCGCGCATCCGTTACCAGCAGCCGGTCGAGTCGTTCCCGCTGTTCGTCGCCCGGGTCGTGCTGGTCGGCGCGGTGCTCATGTACTTCGCCTGGCAGCTGGCGCACGCCCGAGGGCTGCCGATCGTGCTGATCATCCTGGCCGTCCTGGTGCTGGTCTACGGCCTGCTCACTCGGCGTACCGTCTTCGGTCGCCAGGTCTACGCGATCGGCGGCAACCTGTCGGCGGCGGCGCTGTCCGGGGTGAAGGTCCGCACGGTCAACTTCTGGATGTTCGTCAACATGGGCTTCCTGGCGGCGGTGGCCGGCGTCATCTACTCGTCGCGGTCCAACGGCGCCCAGCCCGCCGCCGGCAACATGTTCGAGCTGGACGCGATCGCCGCGGCCTTCATCGGCGGCGCGGCGGTCACCGGCGGCGTGGGCACCGTGGTGGGCGCGATGGTCGGTGGTCTGATCATGGCGGTGATGAGCAACGGCATGCAGTTGATGGGCATCGACCAGTCGACCCAGTCGGTGGTGAAGGGTCTCGTCCTGCTCGTCGCGGTCGCCTTCGACGTCTACAACAAGCGTCGCGCCGGGACGGCCCGCTGACGCTCCGGCCGTACGCGCGTGTGCCCCTGCCCGTCCCACGGGCAGGGGCACACGTCGTCCTGCGGACGTTCGCGCCGATGCGGGACCGCCGGTCGCCGTCGGAGGACGATTCGGCGCCCGGTTCTCCGAAGGCTCCGGACCGCCGGTGCTGCCGGTTCGTGGAGGGGACGGTCGGCGGGCGGCGCCCGGTCCGTGGAGGGTTGAGGGACGTCTGGAGCGTCTCGGCGGACGGGTCCGGGGCGCCGACGTTGGTGATTCCCGGCGCCGAGTCGCCGTCCCCGCTCACCCACCGGGCCGCGGCTCGCCGCCGGGCCCGCCCACCTCGTCGTCCCCGCCGCCGGACGACGGGGTGGCCACCGCGCGCAGGGTGATCGACTGGTCGGTGTGATCGACCTCGAACAACGTCCCGGCCGGGAAGCTCGCCAACGTCTCGGGCGGCAACTGGATCGTGCCGTCTTCGGCCACCACGGCGAAGTCACGGCCGTTGCGTCCCTCGGCCCCGACCCGGCCGTCCCGGATGGTGACGGCTCGGCCCAGTTGGGCGCCGACCTCGCCGTCATGGGTCACTACGACAACCGTGGTGCCCCGCTTCGCGTTGATGGTGGCCAGCGCTGCGAGCACCTCGTCCCGACCGGACGCGTCGAGCTGGCTGGTCGGCTCGTCGACCAGGAGCAGCCCGGGTCCGGCCGCCAGCCCCTGCGCCAGGGCGGCCCGCTGACGCTGCCCCGGGGTCAGGTCACCCACCCGTCGCGCGCCCGCACCGGCGAGACCGACAAGCTCCAGGATCGCCTCCGGTGGATCGAGCCGGCGTCCGGCGAGGCGTGCCGCGGATCGCTGCGCCAACCAGATGTTGCGCGACAGCGACACGTACGGCAGCAGGTTGCGTTCGGCGCCCTGGAGCACCGTGCCGACCGTGGCCCCGCGGAGAGCGGCCAGGCCCTTGGCGGAGAGTCGGGACAGCTCGTGGTCGCCTACGTAGACGCGCCCGGCGGAGGGCTGCATGAGCCCCCCGAGGATCGCCACCAGAGTCGACTTTCCCGAGCCGGACGGGCCCACCAGCGCCAGCATCTCGCCGGCAGCGATTCGCAGGTCCACCCCGGAGAGCGCGACGACGTCACCGGTGGCGGTGGGGTAGATGTGGATCAGCCGGTGGCAGGTGACGGCCACGCCCCCGGTCGGCCGGGTAGCGGTCATCGGCTCGTCCCGCGCTGCGGTACTCATCGCCCGCTCCGACGGCGAACCGCTGCGGCGATGACCCGACCGAGCACGACCGCCGTGAGGGCGAACAGCGCGACCGTCGGCACCACGAACAACAGCAGCCGACCGATGTCCGGCCACTCGGGCAACGAGACCGGTGAGCGGCCGTCACTGAACAGGCGCTGCCCGCTGCGGGCGAGAAGCCAGATCACCAGGGTGACGAGAACTCCCGAGACGGCGGCGACCGCGGCCGGCCATCCGTAGCCGCCACGGACCGCGCGCGGTGGCAACCCCTGCCGACGCAGCGCCACCAACATGGCCACCCGGGTACGCTGCTCGGCCGCCGCCATCGCGATCAGGCCGGCCGCTCCGATCAGCACCCCCGCCAGCGCGGCGAACATGTTGAAGCGCAGGGCCAACGCCGTCGCCTGCCGATCGAGATCCTGGCGTAGGGCGATGGCTGTCCGGTCATTCTTGATGACCAGGCCCTGTGCGCGAAGTCGGTCGAGGACGTCAGCGGGGGCGGCCCGGGCCAACCAGACCTCCTCGTTGCCGCTCTGGCTGGCGACGGCGAGTCGATCCGCGTACTCCAGGTCGACGATCAGACCGGATCCTCCGAGTCGCGGCAGACGATCGGCCACGCCTCCGACCAACGCCGTGGTCGGTGTCCCGTCGACCCCGTCGTACGGATGAGTCCTGCCGAGCGGCGTCCCCGTCGATCGGGTCAGGTAGACGGGTAATGGGAAGGGCGCGTCGGCAACAGCGATGCCGGCCGGCGTCGCACGCCGGTTCTCCGGCACGGTGAGGATCAGCGCCGCGTCGATTCCGCTCGTGGCGTTGAGGAAGGTGTCATCCGGATCGGACAGCCGCCACCGGGTCGTATCGGCGAACTGAGCACCGGTCAGCACGATCGTCTCGCGTTCGCCGTCCTCATCGCCGGTTCGCAACTCCTCGAAGCGGACCTCCAGGTTCCGGGACACCACCGGAGCGACGATGTCGATTTTGACCAGCCGGCATCCCTGCGCGCACTCGGGCACCTGGAGGACGTACCCCTTGCGACCGGGCCTGATGTCATCGCGAGAGGTAACCACTCGGGTGCCGTTGGCGCTGGAGACCGTGACCGCGAGGCGGACCCGGTTGCCGCCGAAGACCGCGGCGTCGAAGTTGGCGGAGATGGCAACGGTGAGCAGGCGTCCTCGTAGGTGCACAGGTACCCCGGGTGCAGCTGGGCGGATCTCCCGCGCGACGTCCGCCAGGGACACGCCGTAGGACGAGTGCGGCGCGGCCACTGTCGCGAGCCGGTCGGAGTCCACGGCCAAGAGCGGTGTGCCGGCCGCAGAGGACGAGCCTGTCACCACCGTGGCCATCGCGAACCGACCCTCGGGATCGGCCGCCCGTACCGCTGCCAACAGGTGCGAACGGGACGTCGCATCGACCTCGACCACGCGCGGCGCGCCGACCTCGACCGTCGCCCGATCACGGTAGGCGGCCGACGCGACCTCGCTCGTGGCGACGGTGAATGCGAGCATCGCGACAACCACGGTGAGCAGCGCGATCAGGGGCCGGAATCGTGGTTGCCGGGCCACCTGCACCAGGGCGAGACCAATGGCGGTCCGGCCGCGTGCCAGCAGCGCCCCACCCACCGCCGCGCCGACGATCATGGTGACTCGCGCCAGCAGCACCCCTGCGGCGAGCGCCACGGCGACCGGCGCCACCAGTGCCAGTCCGCTGGGCGATCCGCCGGAGCGCAGCTGCACGACGGCGGCCACGGCGACGGACACCGCGACGACATCACCGATGGTCGCCCGCCACCCCCGTACCCGTGCCGGAACCCGGCGGAGCAGGTCGACGACCGGTGCGGACAACATCCGAGCCTGGGCGAGCAGCACCGCGGCGAGCGCGCCGAGGGCGCCGATGGCGGCGAAGCCGATCACGGTGGCGTCCATCGTGACGTCGGCGCGGGCCGGGAGGGTGTGCGCGGCGAGCAGTGCGGCAGCGGCGAGGCCACCCAGGCAGCCGAGGGGGATCGCGACCAGCGCGGGTGCGGCGTGCTCGCCGATCGCCAGCGCCCACAGGCGTCGGCGCTGCACCCCGCGGAGCAGGAGCAGGCCCTGCTCCGGTCGCCGCTGGTCGGCGGCCGAACTCACCGCGACGAAGAGCACCAGCCAGCAGAGCAGGACCAGCAGCCCGGCGCCCAGCGTCACGCCGTCGGCCAACTGCCTCCGTTGCACGGTGACGCGATCAAGCAGGCTGGGCAGGGTGGTGCCGGCACCGAAGCCCTCGCGGCTCCCGTCGCGCTGCACCACCGTGACCGCGTCCCGCAGGCCCTGCACGGACCGGCTGTCCAACAGGTGCTCGGTGACGTAGAGGTCGGCCGTCGACACGTGCAGGATGGCCTGCTCGTCGGCCAGGGGTGCGGCGTCGGCGGTGAAGATCGCGTCCTCGGCGCTGCCCGCGATCGACGTGCCGGGCGGTCCCGCGGCGGGTGGCCGAATGAGCTCCGCGCCGAGCCAGAACGGATCGGTCACGTCCCGCGGTTGGTAGATGCCGGCCACCCGCACCGGCACCGCGCCGAAGGTGAACTGATCGCCGACGACGACGCCGAGCCGGGCGGCAGTGTGCGTGCTGACCATGACCTCGGGGAGTTGACCCTTCGAGGTGGCCCGAGGGCAGGCTCCGGTCAGGTCGACCCGCTCGCAGACCCCCGCTCGGAAGGTCAGGTTCGAGGTCACCCTCCCGGCCTGGCCGGCGGCGACGCCACCGCTCTGCGCGCCCAGCACGACGTCGAACCCGGCCGGCGTGAGTTGCCTGACCCTGGTCGCGAACACGCTGCGTGCGGGGTCGCCGGGCATCCCCGGATATTCGACGACTTCGGCGAGCCGCACCCGAAGCTCGTTCGGCGACGCCTTCGACATCTCGTACCTGGCCAGGGACTGTCCGGCCGCGGCGACATAGCTCGGAGCCGCCGCGGCGGCGGCGCTGGCGAGCACTGCGAGCAGGAGCACCGCCAAGGCGTGTGCCCGGCGTGCCGCGAGCGCTCCCCAGATGACAATCAGCATTGATGGTGAGGGTATTGACGTGACCGGTCGACCACCGTCCCGGCGGATGGACCGAGACCCAACGGTTACGGCACTCCCTCAGCCGCGGACGATCTCCGCTCGCCCCTCGACGAGATGCAGTTCCGCTCCACACGCGGCGGCCAGATCCGGATCGTGGGTGGCGAACACGACGGCCGCGCCCCGCCGCGCCTCATCGTGCAGCAGACCCAGCACCCGCTGCCGATTGCCCGCGTCCAGTTCGCTCGTCACCTCGTCGGCCAGCAGGACGCCGCCGCGGAGAGCCAGGCCGCGGGCGACGGCCGTACGTTGCTGTTGGCCGCCGGACAGCTCCTCGACCAACTGGTCCGCCTGGCCGGAGAGGCCCAGTCGGTCCAACGTCGCGGCGGTCTGCTGGCGGGCCTCGGGCGCTGCCACGCCGTCGGCCACGAGTGCCACCTGGAGGTTCTCGGCTGCGGTGAGGATGGGAGCCAGACCGTTGTCCTGTGGGATGAGGACGATCCGGTGCTCCACCGCGTGATCACGGTCGCGCAGCGGCTGCCCGTCGACTGTCACTGCGCCGTCCCGTGGCCGCAGCAGCCCAGCCATCGCGTAGAGCAGAGTGGTCTTGCCCGCGCCCGACGACCCGGTCACCGCGAGCAACCGACCCGGACGGACCGCCACCGAGACATCCCTGAGGACGGCCGGCCCGTCGCCGTAGCCGACGGAGATCCCGTCAATGCTCAACACGTACGACCGCCCCCGTCCCCGGCATCGATGATCCGCAGACTGCCACGGCTCGCGGAGCCGCACAATCCCCGTGGCTCAGCCGGCGGTGCGACGTGTGCCGCCCTCGTCCGGGGGCCAACGGCCAGCTACGACGGCATCAGCCCGAAGAGCAGGTCGAGGTGGGCGTCCAGTGCGCCGAGCGCCTGTTCGGCGGTGTACTGCCCGCCCAGCAGGTAGACACCGAGCCCCTCCATCAGCGCCAGCAGGCCGGCTGCGGCGGCGTCGCCACGGCCGTCGGGCAGTACGCCGGCGATGAACTCGGTGAGCTGTCGGGTCCCCTCGCGCAGGCCGGTCGCGGCGGCCGGACGCACCGCCGTGTAGGCGAGGAACGCGAGCGCCACCCGCCCGTCGTCGCGGGTGCCCTCGTCGAGCGGCAGCAGCGCGGCGAGCATCGTGCGCAGCAGCAGCCGGGGCGGCGGTTTCTCGCCCAGCCGGGCCACCGCCTCGGTGACCCGGATCTGGCTGCGTTCCCGCACCACGCTCAACGCGAACGCCATCATCTCGTCCTTGGTCCGGAAGTAGTGCTGGACCATCCCGGCGGACACGCCGGCCGCGGCAGCCACGTGTCGGAGGCTGACGGCCTCCAGGCCCTGGTCCGCGGCGACCCGCATCAGCGCGTCCGCGATGAGGGTGCGTCGCTCCTGGTGATCGACCTTCTTGGGCATGGCCTCGATCGTTTCACAGTGGGTGGCCCGGATGCCCCGCCAGCGGCGGCGGTCACCGGCTGACGGTGCTGCTCGCCGGGGTGCCCCGCGCGCTGCGCAGCAGGCCGTCCGGGTCGTCGGCGTACAGTCGCAGCTCGTTCATCGGCGTGGCGCCGGTCTTCGCCAGGTCGAAGGTGAGCGGACGGCGCAGCAGGACGTCGATGCTGGTCTGGCTGCCGACCGCGATGGACACCACCCGTCGGTCGCCCTCCTGCTCGACCTGCACCGACCTGCTGGACGGCAGCGAGCGGTAGCGCTTGCGCAGCGCCTCGACGTCGGTCCACGGGATCCAGATGTCGATGCCCGAGCTGAGCCGCACCCGCAGGCCCCGGTCGCCCACGACGTGGGGGTGGATCGTCATGCTGGCGTAGAGCCCGATCATCCAGAGCAGACCCCAGATGCCGAGGCCCAGCACGATCCAGCGGGCGGGCCGCCACGGCACCACGTGGGTGACCACGACGTCGAAGATCGGGATCTCGACGACGGACAGGCCGATGAAGATGCCCAGGATCGGCTTGACCACGCCGAGGTAGCCGAATGGCTCGTCGCCGGGCTCCAGCGGCAGTGGGCGGCGTCGCCCCCACACGTACAGGCTGCGCCACGTCGCGGCCTCGGCCTCGGCCGCCCGACGCAGCAGCGGGCCCACCCGCGCCCTGGTCGGTGCCTTCGTCTCGGTCATGGTCGTCCTTCTCGCTCGGGGCCGACGGTCAGTGGACGGTGACGGTTCCGGCGGCGCCGTCCACTGTGACGAGTTGGCCGGTGGAGATGGTCCGGGTGGCGTCCGGCACGCAGATGACTGCGGGAATGCCGTACTCGCGGGCCACCGTCGGGCCGTGCGCCATGATCGCGCCGGTCTCGGTGACCAGCGCCGCCGCGGTGAGGAACAGCGGGGTCCAGCCGGGGTCCGTGGTCGCGGCCACCAGGACGTCGCCGGGCTCGATGTGGGCGGTGCCCGGGTCGTGGACCACCCGGGCGGGACCGGTCACCCGGCCCGCCGACGCCCCCACGCCGGTGAGCGTCCCGTCGCCGGCCGGCGCGGCCGGTAGGATGGTCTCGACATCCGTGCCGTCGGAGAGCAGCGCCACCGGCACCGTCCGACGCCGCAGCTCCCGGCGGTGCACGGCCCGCCGGGCGGTGACGGTGCCGCGCAGATCAACACCCTGGTGTACGACGGTGTGCACTTCGTCGAGGGTCAGGAACATGATGTCGTCGGGCTGGTCCAGCAACCCGGAGCCGTGCAGGTCGGCGCCGATGAGCAGCAGTTGGCGGCGTGTTTCGCGCAGCGGGTAGAGCCCGGCGAACTTGCCGGCCTCGCGCAGGCCGGCCAACGACCGCGCCCGGCGCAGCAGGAAACCCGCGACCCTGCCCCGCACCGGCCGCCGGCGGCGGGCTCGCGCCACCAGCTCCTCCAGCGCTGTCTCCGCCGCCGCCGCGGCCCGCTGGAAGCGCTGGTCGGGACCCTGCTGCGGATCGGTGACCCGCAGGTAGTTGGCGAGCGCGGCGAAGACCGGCGTGGGGTCCTCCGCCCAGCGCGGCACCCCGAGGTCGACCTCGGCGACGCCCCGGTGACCGTAGACGTCCAGAAAGGCCGTCATGCCGATCTCGGGCAGCGTCCCGCGCAGGTAGCGCGCCGCCAACTCGGTCGGTGGGGTGTCGAGGAGGAGCTGGCGGTGGTCGGTCGCGCCCTGGGCGAGCCGCCACAGGGCCAGGTCCATCTCGATGGTGACGTTGTGCGGCATGCCACCCAGCACGGTGTGGATCTCGTCCGGGCCGGCGACGTCAGTGAGCAGCGAGGTCGGCAGGGCGGCGGCGAGCATCCCGGCGACGATCGGCCACATGATCGCGTCGGCGCTGTCGTCGGCGTCGGGCGCCTGCACGAAGCGCAGCCGGTCGGCGGCGGTACGCAGGTCGGCGGGGGCGGTGGAGCGTACTCTCAGCTGCTCGATCGTCTCGAACATCCGGGCGCGCGCGGCCTCGGGACGGGCCAGCGCCCGCAGGATCCCCACCACCGCGCGGCCGGCCGGCCGCAGCGACGCCGCCCCCCCGGCCCCCCCGCCCCGGACCCCCCCCCGGCGCGGGGCGGCCCCGG
>NZ_JBEXHP010000143.1:0-12250 GCF_040607895.1 Micromonospora sp. NPDC005220 | reverse complement strand
CTGATCTCCCCCGGATTGGGGGTGTTGCTTTGCGTTTCGCGGGGGGGGGGTAGGCGGCGGCGGGGCGGGAATGGGGCGGGGGCCGCCGGCCGCCAACGGCCGGCGCGCCCGGTGTCGGGTGCTGGTGGGGTCAGCCGGCGTGCTTGCGGCGGGCGGCGGCGCGGCCGCGCTGCTGCTGGTCGAGCACCACCTTGCGGATGCGCACCGCGGTCGGGGTGACCTCGACGCACTCGTCCTCGCGGCAGAACTCCAGGGCCTGCTCGAGCGAGAGCTTGCGCGGCGGGATCAGCTTCTCGGTCTCGTCGGAGGTCGAGGCCCGCATGTTGGTGAGCTTCTTCTCCTTGGTGATGTTGACGTCCATGTCGTCGGAGCGGGAATTCTCCCCGACGATCATGCCCTCGTACACCTCGGTGGTGGGGTCGACGAAGAGCTGGCCGCGCTCCTGAAGGTTGATCATCGCGAAGGCGGTGACCGCGCCGGCCCGGTCGGCGACCAGCGACCCGTTGTTGCGGGTGCGCAGCTCGCCGAACCACGGCTCGTACGACTCGAAGACGTGGTGCAGGATGCCGGTGCCCCGGGTGTCGGTGAGGAACTCGGTGCGGAAGCCGATCAGGCCGCGTGCCGGCACCAGCCACTCCATCCGGATCCAGCCGGTGCCGTGGTTGACCAGCTGCTCCATCCGGCCCTTGCGGGTGGCGAGGAGCTGGGTGATCGCGCCCAGGTACTCCTCCGGGGCGTCGATGGTCAGCCGCTCGACCGGCTCGCAGGTCTTGCCGTCGATCTCCTTGGTGACGACCTGCGGCTTGCCGACGGTCAGCTCGTAGCTCTCCCGACGCATCTGCTCGACCAGGATGGCCAGCGCCAGCTCGCCACGGCCCTGCACCTCCCAGGCGTCCGGCCGCTCGGTGGGCAGGACCCGCAGCGACACGTTGCCGATCAGCTCCTTGTCGAGCCGGTCCTTGACCATCCGCGCGGTGACCTTGGAGCCCTTGACCCGGCCGACCAGCGGCGAGGTGTTGGTGCCGATGGTCATCGAGATGGCCGGCTCGTCGACGGTGATCAGCGGCAGCGCGACCGGGTTCTCGACGTCGGCCAGCGTCTCACCGATCATGATCTCGGGGATGCCGGCGACGGCGATGATGTCGCCCGGCCCGGCGGTCTCGGCCGACGTGCGCTCCAGGCCCTCGGTCATCAGCATCTCGGAGATGCGGACCCGCTGGGTGCTGCCGTCGGTGCGGCACCAGGCCACCGTCTGACCCTTGCTGATGGTGCCCTGGCGGACCCGGCACAGCGCCAGCCGGCCGAGGAACGGGGAGGCGTCCAGGTTGGTGACGTGCGCCTGCAACGGCGCGCCGTCCTCGTACGCGGGCGGCGGAATGGTGTCCAGCAGGGTGCGGAACAGCGGCTCCAGGGAGGTGCTGTCGTCGGGCACCGAGCCGTCGGCGGGCTGGGTCAGCGAGGCGATGCCGTCGCGGGCGCAGGCGTAGACGATCGGGAAGTCGATCTGCTCCTCGTCGGCGTCCAGGTCGAGGAAGAGCTCGTAGGTGTCGTCCACGACCTCCTTGATCCGGGCGTCGGGGCGGTCCACCTTGTTGATCACCAGGATGATCGGCATCCGGGCCCGCAGCGCCTTGCGCAGCACGAAGCGGGTCTGCGGCAGCGGGCCCTCGCTGGCGTCGACGAGCAGCACCACACCGTCGACCATGGTGAGGCCGCGCTCCACCTCGCCGCCGAAGTCGGCGTGGCCGGGGGTGTCGATGATGTTGATGGTGACCGGGTCGGAGCCGTCCGCCGGCAGGTACCGCACGCCGGTGTTCTTGGCCAGGATCGTGATGCCCTTTTCCCGCTCCAGGTCTCCGGAGTCCATCACCCGCTCGGTGTTCTCGCCGCGTGCGCCGTACGCGCCGGCCTGCCGCAACATGGCGTCGACCAGGGTGGTCTTGCCGTGGTCGACGTGAGCGATGATGGCGACGTTGCGGAGGTCGGTGCGAAGCTGCATACCCTCTATCCTTCCGCCTGCGCTCGCGCAGGCTGCGTCGGGGTCACCCCCAGGTGCCCCTGATCTATGGTGAAACCGCTGTGCCGGTGGTTCCCCCGGCTGGCATGCTGGCACCCGTGTCCCGGGGGCCTGAGTGCACGACCTGCTGACCTGGGTGCAGGGTCTGCCCACCCTGTGGATCTACCTGGTCGCCGCGCTGATCGTGGCGGGCGAGACCGCGGTGATCTTCGGCCTGCTCGTGCCGGGTGAGGCTACCCTGCTGCTGGTCGGGTTCCTCACCTACAACGGTACCTTGCGGCTCGGGCCGGCGTTGCTCACGATGATCGTCGCGGCGGTCCTCGGCGATGGGCTGGCCTTTCGCGCCGGACGGCGGTACGGCCCTCGGCTGCGCGCCGGGCTGGGCCACCGGGTCGGGCCGGGGCGGTGGGCCCGCGCCGACGCCATGCTCGCCCGCCTGGGCGGGCGGGGGGTGTTCGCCGCCCGGTGGGTGGCTTTCGCCCGTACCCTGGTGCCCCGGCTGGCCGGTGCGGCAGGCATGCCGTACCGGCGGTTCGCCCTGTGGAACCTGGCCGGGGTGGTGACCTGGGTGGGCGGCTCGGTGCTGCTCGGTCATCTCGCCGGTGAGTCGTACGACACGGTCTCCCGACTGCTCGGCCGGGCCACCGGGGTGGCGTTCCTGCTGCTGGCCGGCCTGCTGGGGGTGGTGCTCGTCGGCCGGTGGCTGGGTCGTAACCCCGATCCGGTGCGCGCGCTGCTGTCCCGGGCGGGTTCGCTGCCTCCGGTGCGGTGGCTCACCGCCCGCTACGGGGTGCTGTTCTTCCTGGTGGCCATGCGGATCGGCCCGGCCTGGACGCTGCTGCTCAATCTGGCCGCCGGACTGCTGCTGCTGTTCGCCGCCGGGTTGGCCATCGCCGGTCTGCTCGCGGTAGCGGTCCGCAACAGTGGGCTGGCCGCGCTGGACGGCGCCATCGCGGGGTGGTTCGCCGCCCGCCGTACCCCGGACGCCGCCGACGCCACGCTTGTCGTGGTGTCGGTGGTACGCGGGTCGGTGCTGGTCCTGTTGGTGGCGCTGGTGGCGGCGGTGCTGGCGTGGCGCAACCGACCCTGGCGGGCGGATCTGCTCAGCGTGGTCGGCACGGTGGGCGCGTTTGTTCCGCTGGTGGTGTTGGCCGTGGTGGCCGAGTTGACCGGCCCGAACGGGTCCGCCCCGGGCGGCGGTGAGGTGGCCGCCGCGCTCTCGACCCAGAACGCCGTGGTCGCGGCGAGCTTCTGCACCCTGGCCTGGCTGGTGTCGCGCAGCGCCCGCTGGCCGGTGGCGGTGGCCGCCTGGACCGCCGCCGCGGCGGGGGTGCTCGGGATCGGCGGCGCACGGCTCTACCTCGGACTGGACACGGCGAGCAGCACCGCCGCGGCGGTGCTGCTCGGGGTGCTCTGGACGGTGGTGTTCATGGTCGCCTGGGCCACCCGGGACCGGGCGGTGGGCAATGGTCAGCCTCCGGTTGACCGGGCCCCTCGGCGGCCGTCGCAGGGGCGCCGCCGACCGGTCGAACCTTGTTAGGGTGCGGCGACCGGCTCGGGTGAGCGCGGGCTGGCCTCGGCCGGGTCGCGGGCGATACGGCCGGGCCACCAGAAGCGGTCGCCGAGCAGGAACGCCAGCGCCGGCACCAGGACCGTGCGGACCAGCAGGGTGTCGAGCAGGACGCCGATGCAGACGATGATGCCGATCTGGGTCAACGTGATCAGCGGCAGCACGCCGAGCACGGCGAACACGGCGGCGAGCAGCACTCCGGCGCTGGTGATCACGCCGCCGGTGACCCGCAGGGCGGAGAGCATCCCGGCGCGGGTGCCGGCGCTGCGGGCGTCCTCCCGGGCTCGGGTGACCAGGAAGATGTTGTAGTCCACCCCGAGCGCCACCAGGAACACGAAGGCGAGCAGCAGCACTCCGCTGTCCAGGGCGGGGAAGCCCAGCACGTGGTCGAAGAGCAGCCAGGCCGCGCCGAGGCTGGCGAAGAACGACGCGATCACGGTGAGCACCAGCAGCAGCGGTGCGAGCAGGCCGCGCAGCAGCAGCACGAGCACGGCGCCGACGAGCAGCAGGATGATCGGCAGGATGAGTCGTAGGTCACGGTCGTTGGCCTCGTCGGAGTCGTAGGTGGCGGCCACCGAGCCACCGACGATCGCACCGGACGGGGCGTCGGCGCCGGCGGCGGCCGGCGGCGCGGAGCCGGGAACGGCGGCGACCGCCGCGCGTAGCGCCTCGATCGTCCGGTCCGAGGCGGTGGTGCCGGGTTCGGCGTCGAGGATCACGTCGACCTGGGCGACGGCCGCGCCGGCGTCGCCGGGGCGCGCCGAGGCGACACCGGGTACCGCGGTGGCGGCGTCGGTGACCGCCCGCACCGCCGCCGGGGTGGTGATCACGGCGACGGGTTGGGTGCTGCCGGCGGGGAAGGCCCTGGCCAGGGTCTGCGCCCCGGTCACCGCCTCGGGTTCGGCCCGGAACTGTTCGGTCTCGGACAGGCCGGTACGGATGCCGAGCCCACCCAGGGCCAGGCCGCCGAGCAGCACTGTGGCCAGCGTCGCGACCACCACCGGGCGGCGTTGTACGGCGGCGCCGAGCCGACCCCAGAGCCGACCCTCGCGGACCGGGCCGCCGACCCGGGGTACGAACGGCCAGAACAGCCCGCGACCGAAGAGCACCAGCACGGCGGGGAGCACGAACAGGGCCGAGAGCATGGCGAAGACCACACCGGTGGCGCAGGCCACCGCCAGTGCCCGGTTGGTCTCCTGCTCACTGAGCAGCAGGGTGAGGACGCCGAGCACGACGGTGCCGCCGCTGGCCAGGATGGGCTCCGCGGTGCGGCGCAGCGCGGCGCGCATCGCCGCGAACCGGTCCTCCTCGCGGCGCAACTCCTCCCGGTAGCGGGCGATGAGCAGCAGCGCGTAGTCGGTGGCGGCGCCGAAGACCAGCACGCTGGCGATGCCGGTGACCTGGCCCTGCTGGAGGTTGATGCCGACGCCGGGCACGATGACGTCCACCGCGCGCAGGGTGAGCTGTTCGGTCGCGGCGACCACCACCAGCGGCACGATCCACAGGAACGGGCTGCGGTAGGTGATCAGCAGGAGCAGCGCGACCACGGCGGCGGTCACCGCGAGCAGGGTGATGTCGGCGCCGTCGAACACCGAGGAGAGGTCGGCGGTGAAGGCCGGGGCACCGGTCACCTCGGCGGTCAGTCCGTCGGGCAGGTCCGCCAGGGCGGTGCGCAGTTGGGCCACCGTGTCGGTGACGACCTCCTGCCCGCCGGCGGTGTCCAGCGGCACGGCGACCAGGGCCACCGCGCCGTCCGGGGAGACCTGGGTGGGGCTGACCTGTCCGCCCACCGCGAAGCGGCGCAGGTCGCCGGCGCGAGCGCCGACGGTGGCCCGGTCGGCCTCGCTCAGCGCGCCGCCGTCGCCGCGGCTGATCACCACGATGGCCGGCTGCACGTCACTGGAGGGCAGCTGGTCCTGGAGACGCTGCACCTGGGTCGACTGCCACTGCACGGACAGGCCGGTGGCGGAGACCGGCTCCGGGTTGTCCGGCTGGGGTGTTCCGAAGACGGCCGCGCCCACGACGATCGCGGCGGCCACGGTGAGCCAGGCGGCCAGCCGGCCACGAGCGACTCTGGTGAGCACAGACATCAGCTGACCTCAAGGTCCTTCGGAAGGCAAGTATCTTGATAAACGAGACTATCGACGGCTGTTCTATGCTGCAACCCGGGGGACCGACGACGGGAAGAGCGGCGCGAGGTGGCGACTCACGGCATGTACCGACGGCGCGACACGCGCCGCGAGCAGCTGGCCGCGGAGATCACCAACAACCTCCGGCGGTACGCGGTCGACGCCCAGCAGGTCGGTCACGCCTTTGCCAACCTGCACGGCCTCAACCCCACCGACCTGCAGGCGTTGATCGCGGTGATGGATGCCGAGCTGCTCGGTGACCCGATCACCCCCGGCCGGCTCGGCGAGCAGCTGAACCTCTCCTCCGGCTCGGTCACCGCCCTGATCGACCGACTGGAACGGGCCGGGCACATCCGCCGGGACCGGGACACCGTCGACCGGCGCAAGGTGCTGCTGCACTACGCCGATCAGGGCGCCGCCCTGGCCATGGAGTTCTTTCAACCGCTGGGCGCCCGCACCGACGCGGTGATGGCCCGCTTCAGCGAGGACGAGCTGGAGGTGGTGCACCGGTTCGTGGCGGAGATGAGCGAGTCGGTGCGGGGGCACCGGGACGCGGTGCGCGCCGCCCGGCCGGAGTCCCCCCGCCGCCCGACGGGCTGACCGGTGCCGGACCGGCTCGTCGCGCGCCTCGCCAGCGCCGCGCTGCGCCTGCCACCGACCCGCCCCGGCCCGGTGCGGGTCAGCCGTGACCTTCCGGTGCGGGCCCGCGACGGTGTGCTGCTGCGCACCGACCACTACGCCCCGGCCGTGCACGGCGCGCCGACCGTGCTGATCCGCACTCCCTACGGGCGGGGAGGGCCACTGCGGCTTCTCGGTCGGCTGCTCGCCGCACGGGGTCGACACGCGGTGATCCAGTCCTGCCGGGGCACCGGCGGCTCCGGTGGGACGTTCGCCCCGCTGGTGCACGAGCGCGACGACGGCGCGGACACCCTGGACTGGCTGCGTCGCCAACCCTGGTGGTCGGGTCAACTCGGCATGTTCGGGGTCAGCTACCAGGGCTTCGCGCAGTGGGCGCTGGCCGCCGACGCCGGCGAGGAGCTGCGCGCGATGGTCGCCGTGGTGACCGCCTCGGCCACCAGGGACTCGACGTACGCGGGGGAGTCCTTCGCCCTGGACACCGTGCTGACCTGGGCGGAGCTGCTGCACGCGCAGACCGTGCCGTGGCTGGCCCGGCAGTGGGAGCTCAAGCGCGGGCAGCCCCGGCTGGCCGCCGCGCTGGAACACCTCCCGCTGACCGAGGCCGACCGGGTGGCCACCGGCGTGACCATCCCGTTCTTCCAGGAGTGGCTGCGCCATCACACCCCGCGGGCCGCGTACTGGCGGACCCGGGTCTTCGCCGACCAGGTCGCGAAGGTGCGCGCGCCGGTGGTCATGATCACCGGTTGGCACGACATCTTCCTGCCCGCCCAGCTCGACGACCACGCCGTGCTGCGCGCCGCCGGCACACCGCAGCGCCTGGTGATCGGCCCGTGGACGCACGGCAGCCCCGGACTGTTCGCGGCCGCCCTGCGGGAGGGGTTGGCCTGGCTCGACGAGCACCTGCCGGCCGCGCCGCTGTCGCCCGCACGGGCGCGGCCCGCCGCGCCACCCGTCCGGCTGTACGTCAGCGGTGCCGGCGGCGGCTGGCGGAACCTGCCGGACTGGCCACCACCGGCGATCGAGACCGCCTGGCACCTGCAACCCGGCGGCGAGCTGGCAGCCCGCCCACCGGTCTCGTCGACACCGGACGAACTCCGCTACGACCCCGCCGACCCCACCCCGTCGCTGGGCGGGCCACTGCTCGTCGCCCAGCGGGCCGGCCCGGTGGACAACCGGCGCGTCGAGGCCCGCCCCGACGTGCTGACCTACACCAGCGCCCCGCTGACCGGCCCGGTCGAGGTGATCGGCCCGGTCCGCGCCGAGATCCACGTCCGCAGCGACCTGCCGTACCTGGACGTCTTCGTCCGGCTGTGCGACGTGGACCGCAAGGGTCGCTCGTGGAACGTCTGTGACGGCCTGGTGCGGGCCACACCCGAGCGCTTCCCGGCCGACCCCTCCGGAGCGCTGCGGATACCGGTGCCGCTCTGGCCGACCGCGTACCGGTTCGCCGTCGGGCACCGACTGCGGGTGCAGGTCTCCGGTGGCGCCCATCCACGGTGGGCCCGCAACCCCGGCACCGGGGCACCCCTCGGCACGGCGGTGACGCTGCGTGCCGGCTGGCGGCAG
This sequence comes from Micromonospora sp. NPDC005220, assembly GCF_040607895.1. Classification (NCBI taxonomy): domain Bacteria; kingdom Bacillati; phylum Actinomycetota; class Actinomycetes; order Micromonosporales; family Micromonosporaceae; genus Micromonospora; species Micromonospora sp. NPDC005220. The sequence goes on along the minus strand of NZ_JBEXHP010000143.1, from coordinate 4,329 downwards.
ATTCTGCACGATCCGGAGCACCCCTCGGCGCTGCTACTGCCGATCGTCCACTCTGCCCCGCCGCAACCTCCAATCTGAACAGACCCCTCCTGAACTGGTCTTTCGTCGAAAAAGCGGGCTATGGTTGGTTCAACGCCCGGCGCCGTGCACCAGCAGGCCGGGCTCGCCCCAAGCCCCGCACCGCGTACGCGGTGTGACGTCGTGCCTGGTCCCCGCCTCTCCGGTCGGGCAGATCTACACCCGGATGGCGATGGGTGAGGATGCCACCGTCCCGAACTTCGTCTCGGCGCACCCGACGCTGAGGTCGCTCGGCGCCCAGATCACCGCGTTGCAGACCGCGCTGGCCGCGCTGTCCAACCGGGACTTCACCGACGAGCCGGCGATCGTCCAGGGCGTGCTGGCCTCGTTGACGCCGGAGAAGATCGCCGCAGCCATTCCGCCCACCATGGCCAAGCAGGTCGCCGACGAACTGGCCCGCCGGCTGGTCGCCTGAGCGAGGGGCGGCCCGTGGCCGCCGGGTCGCCCCCCCCGGCGCGTTCCGCAACAACCATTGAGCAATAACTCTTGCGCAATAGCTGTTGCTGATGACACGCTCGGGGCATGGACAACTCCGACGTACGCCAGATCACCGACTCCCGGGTGCTGGCCGCCATGTCCCACCCGCTGCGCCGTCGGCTGATGGACGTGTTCAAGGTCCACGGGCCTTCCACCGTCGGCATGCTCGCCGAGCGCACCGACCAGGCCCCCGCGAACGTCAGCCACCACCTCAGGGTCCTCGCCGCCGCGGACCTGGTCACCGAGGCACCCGAGCTGGCCCGGGACCGGCGCGAGCGGTGGTGGCGCCTGGTCACCCGGGCGGTGCGCTGGTCCAACACCGACTTCGACGCCGACCCGGCCGCCCGCGCGGTCGCCGACGCCGCCACCTCGCTCAACCTGGACCGGCACGTCGCCCTGGCCCGGGCCTGGCACGCCGTCGACGAGACCACCCGGGCCACCTGGAACGACGCTGCTTTCTCCACCGACCACTGGCTGCGCCTCACACCCGAGGAGTTGGCCGAGCTGAGCCGCGAGATGATCGACCTTCTCGCGCGCTGGGCCAACCGGGACCTGCCCGACGACGACGCCGACCGCAGGCCGGTCTTCGTGTTCGTCCACGGCGTGCCGGCGCGACCGTGACCGCCGCCACCCGCAGCGACCCCACCGACGTCCGGCCGACCGGAGGGCTGCTGCGGCACCGTGACTTCCGGCTGCTCTGGGCCGGCCAGGCGGTCAGCAGCGTCGGCAGCAACGTCACCACCGTCGCGCTACCCCTGGTCGCGGTCGCCGTCCTCGACGCCGGCACCTTCCAGGTGGCGGTGCTCACCGCCGCGGCCTGGCTGCCCTGGCTGCTGATCGGCCTGCCGGCCGGCGCGTGGGTGGACCGGCTGCCCCGCCGACCCGTGATGGTGGCGTGCGACCTGTTCCGCGCGCTGCTCTTCCTCAGCGTGCCGCTCGCCGCCGCACTCGACCGGCTCACCGTCTGGCACCTGCTGCTGGTGGCACTCAGCGCCGGCGTGGCCCGGGTCTTCTTCGAGACAGCCGACCAGGTGTACCTGCCGGTGCTGCTGCGACCCGAGCAACTGCCGGAGGGCAACGCGAAGCTGCACGCCACCCAGACCGCGAGCTATGTCGTTGGCCCCGGCGTCGCAGGTCTGATCGCCCAGCTCATCGGTGCGGTCACCGCTCTGCTGCTGGACGCGATCAGCTTCCTGGTCTCCGCGGTGTGCCTGCTGCGGATCCGCACCGTCGAACCGCGCGTTCGCCGAGTGGACCAGTCCCGGTCACTGCGCCGCGACATCGCTGAGGGGCTGCGTTTCGTCGCCCGAGACCCGTACCTGCGGGTGCTCACGGCCTTCGGCGCGGCCAGCAACATCGGGCTGACCGGCTACCAGGCGGTCCTGGTGGTCTTCCTGGTCCGCGAGCTGCGTCTCGAACCGGGCCTGGTCGGCGGGCTCGTCGGGGTGATGAGCGCCGGGGGAATCATCGGCGCGCTGCTCGCCACCACTGTGGCGCGGCGCTGCGGCAGCGCGCGGGCCCTGCTGATCGCGGCGGTGTTCACCGGCCCACCTGCGCTGCTCATTCCCCTCGCCGCACCCGGCATCGGGCTGGCCTGGCCGGCCCTCGGCGGTCTGCTGATCGGCCTGGGGGTGGCCATCGGCAACGTCGTCAAGGGTGCCTTTCGGCAGACCTACACACCGCACCACCTGCTGGGCAGGGTGACGGTGAGCATGCACCTGCTCAACTACGGCACGATCCCGCTGGCAGCCGTGCTGGCCGGTGCGTTCGGCGCGCGTTACGGCGTCGGGACGGCAATCGTCGTGATGACCGCCTGGCTGGCGCTCACCCCGTTGATTCTGTTGGTCGGGCCGATCCGGAGGCGGCGGGACCTGCCCGCCGCCTCCGGCGGCGTCTTGAGTGCGCTGCGACGGCGGCCGGAGACCGGCCGCCGTCACCGGCACGGAGCTAAATCGGGCGGACGTTGTCCGCCTGCGGACCCTTCTGCCCCTGGGTCACCTCGAACTCGACCTTCTGGCCCTCGTTGAGCTCCCGGTAGCCGCTCGAAGCGATGGCGGAGTAGTGGACGAACACGTCCGGCCCTCCACCGTCCTGCTCGATGAAGCCGAAGCCCTTTTCCGAGTTGAACCACTTAACCGTGCCGGTTGCCATGCATCTCTCCCTGTTCAAAGCGGCTGACCCTCGGCCTCTGGCCGATGATCGCCCGTACCTGTTCGACAGTAACGGGCAAAACCCGGATCCGCTGGCCGAAGTGCCGTAGGTCTTTGTGTGAAGTCGGGTGAACTCTGCGCGACGGCATGCGAAACCCGCCCCGACCAACCACCGCTGGGGCATGCTTGCGCCGATGAGGGATGCCGCAGCCGAGGCGCTGACCGAGCTGGAACGCGAGATCCACGTGCCCGGCGCCGGTCTGGACCGGCTCCGGTTGATGCCCACCCCGTTCGTCCCCGAGGTGCGGCTGCACCTGGCCGAGGACGCCATCGTCTGGTGGGCCCGGATGGAGGCCGCCGCCGGGCACGCGCTGCCAGCTCCGTACTGGGCGTCCGCCTGGGCCGGAGGGCAGGCCCTGGCCCGCCACCTCCTGGACCACCCGGAGCTGGTCGCCGGTCGCCGGGTGCTCGACCTCGCCGCCGGGTCCGGGCTGGTGGCCATCGCCGCCGCGCTGGCCGGCGCTGCAGAGGTGATCGCCAACGACATCGACCCGTACGCCGTCGCCGCGGTCACCCTCAACGCGCGGGCCAACCAGGTCGCCGTCGACGCCAGCGGGGACGACCTGCTCGACAGCACCGAGGCGAAGGTCGACCTGGTGGTCGCCGGAGACGTCTTCTACGACCGGGCGATGGCCGACCGGATGCTGCCCTTCCTCCAGCGGGCCGCCGCCGCCGGCGCCGACGTGCTGGTCGGCGACCCCGGCCGCGGGCACCTACCGACGGATCGCCTGACCGTGCTGGCCGACTACCCGGTGCCCACCACCGAACCCTCGGTCGACTCGTCGCTACGCCACGTGCAGGTACTGCGCCCGGTCTGAGGCGGACCCCGACTCAGGGGCGACCCCGAGGCGGATACCAGGGGTCACTGGGGGCTACGACCCGATGTCCGAAGTGGCGTGGCGGCCATAGCGTCGACGCATGACGCAATGGCTGGCCCAGATCGGAGAACTACCGGTTCTGCTGCTGATGGGTGCGCTCGGGCTCGTCATGCTCTTCGACGCCGTACCCCTGCTGGGTGTCCTCATCCCCGGCGACGTCGCGATCCTCGCCGCCGTCGGCGTCGGCCGCCCGAGCACCGGCCTGGCCACCTTCACCGCGGTGCTGGTCGGCTGCCTGGCCGGCTGGTCGCTGAGCTTCCTGATCGGCCGTCGCTACTCCGACCGACTGCGTCACAGCCGCCTCGGCGGCTGGATCGGCGAGACCCGCTGGACCGCGGCGGAAGGAATCCTGCGCCGCGGCGGCGGCCGGATGATGGTCGTCGCGCCGTTCCTGCCCGTCTTCAACGCGCTGCTGCCACTGGCCGCCGGCGGGCTGCGGATGTCGTACCGTCGATTTCTCGGCTGCGCGACCCTCGGCGCGGCCGCCTGGGCCGGTCTCTACCTCGCCCTGGGCACCGCGTCCCGGTCGGTGGCCGGGCTGCTGCCGGGCGACCCCAGCCCGCTGCTGGTCACCATGGGGGTCGGGCTGCTGCTGGCCTCCGTCGCGTTGCTGGGGGCGCGGCGGCGGCTGTTCTCCGTCGTTGGCTGAGCTGTTCTTCGCACGCCGGGGGCGCGGGGCCGGGGGC
>NZ_JBEXHP010000142.1:0-12664 GCF_040607895.1 Micromonospora sp. NPDC005220 | reverse complement strand
TGATCTGGCACAACACCACCATCGGGGCACCGAACCCACGATCACTGATCGCCTACGACCATTGAGCAGCCAGAATTTAGGACTCAATCATCTAGCGCCGGGTCGGACTGCCCGACGTCAGCGTCGGGCCGTCGGTCCGTCAGGGGTGGTGTCGACCCGCACCTGGTCGAAGGCGGGAGCGCCGTCGATCGCGTCGGCGGCGACGGCCGTCGACGTGGCGGCGTCCGGCAGGTCGAGGCTGGTCCGCAGGGTGATCGGCTTGAGCAGGAGCGCGGCGATGATGCCGACGACCCCGATGGCGGCGGAGATGAGGAAGATGTGGCCGGTGGCGTCGCCGTATGCGGCCCGGACGATGTCCTGGACCTGCTCGGGCAGGGCGGCGATGTTGAGGTTGCTGCTGCCCGCGCTGCCGGAGGCCGGGATCCCGGCGGCGGTGAGGTCGCGGGTGATCTGGTCGCCGACCCGGCGGGCGAGGACGGCGCCGAGCACGGAGACGCCGATGGTGCCCCCGAGCGACCGGAAGAACGCGACGCTGGAACTGGCCGCGCCGATGTCCTTGAGCGAGACCGTGTTCTGAACGGCGAGAACGAGGTTCTGCATGGTCATGCCGACGCCGACACCGACGGTGAACATGGCGGCGCCGACCAGGACGAGCGACGTCTCGTGGTCGATGGTGCCGAGCAGTGCGAACCCGGCGACGAGCAGGATCGAACCGGCGACGATGTACGGCTTGATCTTTCCGCTCTTGGTGATCAGCCGGCCGGCGACGATGGAGGAGCCGAGGACTCCGGCCATCATCGGGATGGTGAGCAGGCCTGCCTCGGTCGGGCTGTAGCCGCGGCCGATCTGGAAGTACTGGCCGAGGAAGACAGCGCCGCCGAACATGGCCATGCCGACCGCGAGGCTGCCGAGGATGGCCAGCGCGGTGGTGTGCTGGCGCACGATACCGAGCGGGACGACCGGCTCGGCCGCGCGCGACTCGACCCAGACCGCCAGGGCGAGCAGGACGAGCGAACCGCCCACCATGGCCGCGGTCTGCCAGGAGGCCCAGGCGAACGAGCCGTCGACGAAGGAGATCCAGATCAACAACGCGCTGACGCCAGCGGCGATCAGGCTGGCACCCAGGTAGTCGATCTTGACGTTCTCACGCCGGGCGGTCGGCAGGTGCAGGGTGGCCTGGAGCAGGATCAGCGCGATGGCGGCTACCGGCACACCGACGAAGAAGCACCAGCGCCAGCCGAGCCAGGACGTGTCGACGATGAGGCCGCCGAGCAGTGGGCCGCCGACCGTCGCGACGGCCATGACACCACCGAGGTAGCCGTTGTAACGGCCCCGCTCGCGCGGCGGGATCATGGCCGCGATCGCCACCTGGACGAGCGCCTGCAGACCGCCGACCCCGATGCCCTGGAACGCGCGGGCGGCGATGAGCTGGCCGGCGCTCTGCGAGAAGCCGGCGACGACCGAGCCCACCAGGAAGACCACGATGGCGATCTGGATAAGGGCCTTCTTGTTGAACAGGTCGGCGAGTTTGCCCCAGATCGGGGTGGTTGCCGTCGCGGTGAGCAGGGTCGCGGTGACCACCCAGGTGTACTGGTTCTGCGAGCCGTTCAGCGCTCCGATGATTTTCGGTAGCGCGGTCGAGACGACAGTGCTGCTCAGCATCGCGACGAAGAGCACCAGCAGCAGGCCACTGAGCGCTTCCAGTGTCCGCCGATGGGTCATCGGCTCAGCGCCGGCCGTGATGGTGGGTGCGCTCATCGCGCGGCCTCCAGGTTGTCGTTGTCGTTGTTCGCGAGGGCGGTCTCGATGTCGCCGGTGAATCGGCCGAGGGCGGCGCTCAGCGCCGCCACCTCGCCGGGAGTCCAGTCGGCGAGCGCTCGTTCGAGCACCTCGCCGTACCAGCGGTGGCTGTCGGCCAGGGCGGCACGGCCCGCCGGGGTGACCGCCAGGAAGGTCGCCCGCTGTCGGTCGGGTCTGGTCGCCGCTCGACCAGGCCGTGCGCCACGCGCGCCGCTTTCCACGTCTGCTCCCACACGAAAGTTGGTTGCCTCAAGCAAGCATCTACCGATCTTGCCCAGTGTGCAAGTTTGCTCTTCGAGGGGTCGCTCACCCGCCCGTACCCTCGACGACGCGGCACCGCGCTCCCGCCACCTGGCCGCGACCTTCCTGGCTCCCCGCAGAATCCCCAGGGCCCAGTGGGTGGTAGCCAACGGGCGCGGTCTTGACGGAGCGCAGACATCGGAGGTTTACTGCGTCAGCGATACAAGTCGATGCGCCTTGACCATCCATTGTGGTAAGTGGGGCACCTCGGTGACGCGATCGCGATTGGTCGCCACTGCCGCGCCAGCCGTCTCCTGGCGCTGGCGGTAGCGACGCTCCCCCCTCGGCGGGCGGGGAGCACCGGCACGGCAACCCGCACGGCGCAGCGTCGCGCTCCCCGCAGGACGATCCCCACAGGTACGGCACCACCCCGCACCATCTCAGCCGAGCATCGGCGGCCCGGCTCCGTACCACCGCCAACCTCGGCCCCGGCAAGCCCGCACAGCTCCGTGACGCGCGCCTGGGTCGACGCTCAGCAGAGGAGCAAGACCATGCGTTCCCGTCCCCGCCTGTTGGCACTAGTCACCGGCCTGGCCGTCATGCTGGCCAGCCTGGTCGCCCTGCCGACCCCCGCCTCGGCGGCACCCCTGACCAAGGTCCTGGTGTTCAGCAAGACCGCCGGCTTCCGGCACTCATCCATCCCCAACGGCATCGCCGCGATCCAGCAGCTCGGCTCCGCCAACGGCTTCACCGTGACGTCGACCGAGGACGCCGCCCAGTTCACCACCTCCAACCTGGCCCAGTACCAGGCGGTGGTCTTCCTCTCCACCACCGGCGACGTGCTCAACGCCAGCCAGCAGACCGCGTTCGAGTCGTACATCGCCGCCGGTGGTGGCTACGTCGGCGTGCACGCCGCCGCCGACACCGAGTACAGCTGGCCGTGGTACGGCCAACTGGTCGGGGCGTGGTTCGACTCGCACCCGGCGATCCAGACCGCCACCGTACGGATCGAGGACCAGACCAACCCGTCCACCGCGCACCTCGGCACCACCTGGGTCCGCTCCGACGAGTGGTACAACTACCGCACCAACCCCCGGTCCAGCGCGCGGGTCCTGGCCAACCTCGACGAGTCGTCCTACAGCGGCGGCAACATGAACGGCGACCACCCGATCACCTGGTGCAAGGCGTACGGCGGCGGGCGTGCCTGGTACACCGGCCTCGGGCACACCGAGGCGTCGTACACCGACCCGAACTTCACCCGCATGCTGCTCGGTGGCCTCCAGGTCGCCGCCGGCTCGGTGACGGCCGACTGCTCGCCGCGTACCACCACCCCGCCGCCCACCGCCAGCGGCTCCACCCTGCGGGCCCGCGCCAACAACCAGTACGTGAGCGCGCCCAACTCGACCACCGCGCTGATCGCCAACAAGACCGCCGTCGGCACCAGTGAGCGGTTCGACCTGGTCAACCTCGCCAACGGCAACGTGGCGCTGCGCGCCAAGAGCAACAGTCAGTACGTCGCGGCCGAGAACGCCGGGGCCGCCGCGCTGATCGCCAACCGGGCCACCGCGGGTGCCTGGGAGACGTTCCAGCTCGTCCGCAACTCCGACGGCACGGTGAGCCTGCGGGCCACGGTGAACAGCCGCTACGTCTCCGCCGACAACGCGGGCGCATCCCCGCTGATCGCCAACCGGACCTCCATCGGCCAGTGGGAGAAGTTCGACCTGGTCACCACCAACTGACCTGGTCCCCCCGCTCGTTCTCCACCACCCCACCTGGTCGTGGTGCGCCCCCGCGCGCCCGTACCCCGGTCGTCGAGAAAGGACGATCATGCTCTCGTACCCCCGGCGCTGGCCCCGGGCGCTCTTCGCGGCGGTCCTCACCGTCGCGAGCGCGGCCCTCGCTGTGGCTGCACCGTCCACCGCCCAGGCGGTGGTCATCCCCGCCTCCGACTATCAGCAGGTCAAGCTCGCCACCGGCTCGGCCGAGCTGGGCGAGGCCATGTCCCTGGCCGTGCTGCCCAACCGTTCGGTCCTGCACACCGCCCGCAACGGCGTGCTGCGGGTGACCGACGTGGCCGGCAACACCAAGGTCTCCGGCACCCTGTCCGTCTACACCCACGACGAGGAGGGGTTGCAGGGCGTCGCCGTCGACCCCAACTTCGCCACCAACCGGTGGATCTACCTGTACTACTCCCCCACGTTGAGCACGCCGTCCGGGGACGCGCCGACCACCGGCTCCCAGACCGACTGGGACCGGTGGAAGGGGCACCTGCGGCTGTCCCGGTTCACCCTCAACAGCGACGACACGCTCAACCTAAGCAGCGAGAAGATCGTGCTCCAGGTCGCCAACGACCGTGGGCAGTGCTGCCACGTCGGCGGTGACCTGGACTTCGACGCCGCCGGGAACCTGTACCTGACCACCGGCGACGACACCAACCCGTTCGAGTCGTCCGGCTACGCGCCGCTGGACGAACGGACCAACCGCAACCCGCAGTTCGACGCCCAGCGCTCGGCGGGCAACACCAACGACCTGCGGGGCAAGGTGCTGCGGATCAAGCCGCAGTCGGACGGCACGTACACGATTCCGTCGGGCAACCTGTTCGCCCCCGGCACGGCCAACACCCGTCCGGAGATCTACGCGATGGGTCTGCGCAACCCGTTCCGGATGAGCGTCGACAAGGCGACCGGCGTCGTCTACCTCGGCGACTACGGTCCCGACGCCGGGTCCACCAATTCCAGCCGCGGCCCGCAGGGTCAGGTCGAGTTCAACCGCATCACGGCGCCCGGCAACTACGGCTGGCCGTACTGCACCGGCAGCAACACGAGCACCGAAACATACAATGAATACACCTTCCCGTCCGGGCCGTCGCAGTCGAAGTACAACTGCACGGGCGGGCCGACGAACAACTCGTTCCGCAACACCGGGCTCACCACGCTGCCCGCGGCGAAGCCGGCCTGGATCAAGTACGCCGGCGACTCCGGGTCGCCGTCGGAGTTCGGCAGCGGCTCGGAGTCGCCGATGGGCGGGCCGGTCTACCGGTACGACGCGTCGCTCAACTCCAGCATCAAATTCCCGCAGTCGCTCAACGGCCAGTTCTTCGCCGGCGAGTACGGCCGCCGCTGGATCAAGGCCATCGCGGTCAACGCCGACGGCTCCCGCGGGGAGATCTCCAACTTCCCGTGGACCGGCACCCAGGTCATGGACATGGCCTTCGGCCCGGACGGCGCCCTGTACGTGCTGGACTACGGCACCGGCTCGAACAACCAGGCGCTCTTCCGGATCGAGTACATCGGTGGCGGCAACCGCAGCCCGATCGCGGTCGCCTCGGCGAACCCGACCTCGGGGGCCAACCCGCTGACTGTCAACTTCTCGTCGGCCGGCAGCTCCGACCCCGAGGGTGGGGCACTCAGCTACCTGTGGACCTTCGGTGACGGCACCACGTCCACGGCGGCGAACCCCACGAAGACGTACACCACGAACGGCACGTACTCCCCCACCCTGAAGGTCACCGACCCGGCCGGCCTGTCCGGAACGGCGAGTCTGGTCGTCACCGTGGGCAACACCGCCCCGACGGTGACGCTCACCGCGCCCGCCGACGGGCAGTTGTTCACCTTCGGTGACACGGTGCCGTACACGATCTCGGTGAGCGACCCGCAGGACGGCACCATCGACTGTTCCAGGGTGAGCCTGACCTACGCGCTGGGCCACGACAGCCACGCCCACCAGATCACGTCGAAGACCGGGTGCAGCGGCTCGATCACCCTGCCGACCGACGGTGAGCACGACTCGGCCGCCAACATCTACGGGGTCTTCGACGCCGCGTACACCGACAACGGCGGGCTGACCACGCACAGCATCAAGACCCTGCAACCGAAGCACCGCCAGGGTGAGCACTTCGGCGCCCAGTCCGGTGTCCAGGCCACCGACCACACCAACGCCGAGGGTGGCCGCACGGCCGGGTTCATCGAGAACAACGACTGGATCTCGTACCAGCCGTACAACCTGTCCAACGTCAACCGCATCACCGTACGGGCGTCGTCGGCCGGCGCCGGTGGCACGATCGAGGTCCGGGCCGGGTCGGCCACCGGCACCCTGCTGGGCACCGTCACGGTGCCGGTGACCGGCAACTGGGAGACGTTCGTCGATTCGTCTGCCACGATCAGCAACCCGCCCACCGCGTCGACCACGCTGTACCTGGTGTTCAAAGGTGGGTCCGGCTACCTGTTCGACGTCGACGCGTTCACCTTCACGACCGGCACCAGCACCACCACTCCGGTGACCACGCTGCGCGCGCAGATCAACAACCAGTACGTCTCGGCGGTCGGCACCACCGCGCTGATCGCCAACAAGGCGAGTGTCGGCACGACCGAACAGTTCGACCGGGTGGATGCCGGCAACGGCGCCATCGCCCTGAAGTCGCGCTCCAACGGGCTCTACGTGTCGGCCACGAACGCCGGCGCCGCAGCGTTGGTCGCCAACGCCACGTCGATCGGATCGTGGGAGACGTTCCAGCTCATCACCAACTCGGATGGGACGGTGAGCCTGCGCGCCACGGTCAACAACCAGATCGTGTGCGCCGAGAACGCCGGGGCGGGATCGCTGATAGCCAACCGCACCTCGGTCGGCGCGTGGGAGAGGTTCATCCTGACCACCAGCTGACAAGTGGTGGGGCCCGGTCTGGTCGGTGGCCAGACCGGGCCCTACCGCGTGAAGTAGGCGGCGCTCTCCGGGTCCGCCGGGTAGTAGGACTCCACCGCGATCTCCTCGATGGTGATGTCCATCGGGGTGCCGAAGGTGGTGATGGTGGAGAAGAGCCGCAGCTCACGCCCATCGATCCGGACGATCATGGGGAGCACCACGTCGGCGTCGACCGCTCGTCGGCTCGTCGGCTCGGCGGGCAGCGGGTTCAGCAGTTCCTCGTAGAGCGCGGCGAGCTCCGCGTCGGGAGCGGCGGCGAGCTGGCGCGAGATCCGGCTGCGGAACACCGCCCGCACGTCCGCCAGGTTGACGACCAGGGGGGCGAGCCCGCGCGGGTCCAGGCCCAGCCGAACCAGGTTCACCGGCGGCCGCAACAGGTCGGGGGCCACGTGCGCGAAGAACGGGTCGACCGCGCGGTTGGTCAACACGATGTTCCACCGGCGGTCGAAGACCAACGCCGGGTACGGTTCGTGCGCCCGGAGCACCCGGCGGACCGCGTCGAGGGCGCCGGACAGGGCGGTGTCGTCGAGCGGACGCTGCGCGTACCGGGGCGCGAAGCCGGCGGCGAGCAACAGCTGGTTGCGATCGCGCAGCGGCACGTGGAGCTGGGCGGCGAGCCGCAGGATCATGTCGGCGCTCGGCGTGGACTTGCCTGTCTCGACCAGGCTGACGTGCCGAGCCGAGACATCAGCGGCGATGGCCAGGTCGAGTTGGCTGAGCCCGCGACGCTTGCGCCACTGCCGCAGCAGCTCCCCGACCGCATACACGATCATGAGCCTACTCATCGTCGCCCGGGACGCCATGAAGTGCGATGTCATCGACAACCACCCGGGCCGGGGAAACACTGGCGCCCATGACCACCGAGAACAAGAGCATCGTCGGACGTGCGTTGGCTGGGCTGATCGATACGGGCGACGTCGACACGCTCGCCTCGTCCCTCAGCGAGGACTTCATCCATCACCGGTCGGATTCGACGACGTCGACAAAGGCGCAGTGGCTCGCCGCGGTCCGTGCGGCACTGGGCCCGACCGCCGGCATGCAGGTCGACATCCTGCACCTGCTGGCCGACGGTGACCACGTCGTGGTGCACTCGCGGCGCCGGCTCCCCGATGCGGGGCCGGAGATTGTGGTGGTCGACGTGCTGCGGATCGCCGAGGGGTTCATCGCGGAGGTGTGGGAGATCATCGAGCCGGCCGCCCAGGCAGCCGCCAATGGGGCGTGGTGGGACTCGGCTGCCGGTGCGCGTGGCTAAATCGGGAACCGGCCGTGGCGCCAGTGCCAGTGGCGCCCGGCTTGGAGGTGGTCGATGATCGCGCGCTGGAGCACGGTGCGGCGCGGCAGCTCGTCCAGCGGCGTACTCAGGGTGCGGAACCCGAACCGCAGCACCTCGATGTCGGCGTCCGGCCCCGCCGTCTCCTGGTAGGGCTCCAGCTCGAACCGGCGCTGGAACCGCACGATGTTGGAGTCTTCGGGGAGGTACTCCCGCAGCTGCGGGTCGAGCAGCCACGAGGCGCAGGAGAACGCAGTGTACTGCTCGTCGGGAAAGTGGCGGGGAAAGAACGCGCGGGCCTCGTCGAGCGACGCGTCGACCGCCTGCGGCGTCAACGGCCCCGAATCCGGGATGTGCAGGCCGATCGCGCCGTCGCCGCGCTGGTGCTGGAGCCGGCCCAGCTCGTAGACGCTGCCGCGCGAGTGCAGCGTCAACCAGCTCTGCATGATCGGCCAGCCCTCACCGCGCATCCGTCGGTCGATCGCGAGGTTGCGGCCCAGGTCGGCGAGGGTCGCCCAGGACACGGTGTCGGGGATGTCGTGCTCGCGGTGGTACGCCCGGACGACGTCGACCATGGCCAGGTACGCGTACACGTAGAGATGCCGCCAGGCCAGCCCTCGATCCCGGGGCAGCTCCGGGCCGGGCGGCAGCCACTCGTAGCCGGTGAAATCGGCACGGACCAACGCGATCGAACGGTCGAGCAGCCAGCGCAGCTCGGTCGTCCACAGCGGAGAGTCGGGGTCGGGCCAGCCGGCCATGATCTCGGCGGCGTCGTCCGGCGGTACGGCGAGCCGGTCGAGGATCGCGGGCGCGTCGGCCTTGGCTGGCAACGGCGCTGACGGTCCGTCCCCGGCGAGCCGGTGCACCCGGTCGACGTCCTCGACGGGCACCCCGAGCCGGGCGGCGATGTCGTCCAGGTCCACGCCGACGACCCTACCGGCCGGCGGGCATTTCAGGAGTCCGCCGGAACTCCGGCGTCGAGTTGCCCGATCATCGGCGCGAGGAGGTCGTTGAGCTCGCGGGCCAGTACCGCCACGGCCCGGCGCGCGGCCGCGGCGACGTCGTCGTCCGGACCGGCGGGCGTCGGCGGCAGGTCGCCGAGCGGCACCGGCGCCTCCACCTGGAGCAACGCACGCAGATGCGGGCGGCGCGTCTGGTCCTGCTCGGTGGGTGTGGTGAACTGGCCGAACAGTTGCGGCCAGTTCTGCCAACCACGGTCGCGCTGCCACTGCTTGGTCCAGGTCAGCTCGGCCGGCCAGCGGGAGGCCACGGTCACCGCGCAGACCAGGCTGCCGTCCCACGGGCTGCGCGCGCAGCTCGCCGAGATGATCCGGCGGTGCCAGCGGACGAAGCCCGGTGACAGTTCGGTGGCCAGCCGCCAAGCCGTCACCGCGAACGCCACGGGTGCGAAGTCGCCCCAGGCGTCGGCGAACTCGTCGATCCGACGAAACACCTCGGCCTCGTACCGGCCGCGCCCGTCGGCGCCGTGTTCGCGGTCGAACTGCTCGTCCAGCCAGAAGGCGCGCGGTTCCGGCATCTTCAACCCCGTTTCACAGCGATGGTGTTCCGTACCTCCAACCTATGCGAATGCCGGGGTCACGGACGCCATCCTCGCCCGTTGTCAACCTGCGCATCGACGAGGTGGCGGCAATCCGCTCAGCCGACGAAGACGCAGAAGGGATGCCCGGCCAGGTCGGCGTACACGCGCAGCGGCTCGTCCGGGTCGTCGACGCGGTCGTACAACAGCCGGCCGCCGAGGCGCAGCACGCGCTCATGCTGGACCAGCACCAGCCAGTCACGGCCGCGTTCGTCGGTCTGGCCGGCCGCTGGCGGTTCGTCACCGGGCCGGTAGACGAAGCCCAGTAGCTGTCGATAGAACTCCGCCAGCGCCCTCGCATCGGTGCAGTCGAGCACCACCGAACACAGCTTGGGCACGCTCTCCTGGTCAACCACGCTCGATCACCTCCGGGTGCCATTCTGGGCGAACCGCGTCGTCGGCGCAGCGGCAGCGGCTTGACAACCAGCCGGTTCCAGAGTGGACGATGCACCGTGCGAATTCTTGTGGTGGGTGGCAGCGGCCTGATCGGCGCGCACGTCGTGGAGGTGCTCCGGGAACGTGGTCACGCCGCGACCACTGTGGCGCGTACCGCCCAGCCGGGCGTCGACCATCTGCTCGATGTCGGGTCCGCCTCGATCGAGGAACTGCGGCCGTTGCTCGCCGGTCACGACGGCGTCGTCTACGCCACCCGCACGGACGAGCAACGGCCGCTGCCCAAGCCGATCTATCCCGAGTTCCGTCGCGACAACGTCGACCCGGTCGTACGCCTGTTCACCGCCGCCCGCCTCGAAGGGCTCACCCGGGGCGTCGTGATGGGCTCCTACTACACCTACTTCGACCGGCTCCACCCGCAGTGGCGCCTCGCCGAACGGCACACGTACATCCGGTGCAGGCTGGAGCAGGCCCGCGAGGGGCGGGCCGCCGCCGGCGAGGGCCTACCGGTCGCCGTACTCGAACTGCCCTTCGTCTTCGGTCGGGCCGGCGACCGACTGCCCAACTGGGCCGGTCCGCTGGACCGGTGGGCCCGCTCGCGTACCCCACTGGTCGCCCCGACCGGCGGCAGCGCCGCGGCCTCCGCGCGCAGCGTGGCCGAGGTCGCGGTCGACGCCCTGGAGCAGGCCAGTGGAACGGACATCCCGGTCGCCGACGAGAACCTCACCTGGACCGACATGATCGGGCGCATCGCCGAGTCGGTCGGTCGGCCCCGCCGGGTCGTCCGGCTGCCGGCCGGCGCGGCACGCACGGCCCTGCGGCTCGGCGGCGCGTTGCAGGCCCTCAGTCGCAAGGAGTCCGGGATCAATCCCACCTACCTCGCCGGCCTCCTGCTCGCGGAGTTGTTCATCGAGCCGACGACCGGCCGCGCGCTGGACGCCGCACTACGTGAAACCTTCCCTAGCTCTTCGACGCCGGTGGTCGCGCGAGGTACGCCGTCTTGATGTCGGCGGAGAACCCGCAGGCGCGGTAGAACGCGTGGGTAGCCGGGTTCCGCGACCCCGTCATCAGCATCGCCTTGTAGCAGCCGGCGTCCCAGGCGGCCTGGAGCGTGCCGGCCATGATCTGCCGACCCAGACCGGTGCCCCGCCGGGATTCCTCGACGACCACGTTCTCGATGACGGCGTACGGCGACGCCGACCGGGTGAGGTTGGGGATCACGTTGAGGTACGTCGTGGCGACGACAATCCCATCCAGGTCGAGGACGAAGAGACTCAGCCCGGGTGTGTCGAGGATCCGCTGGTAGGCCGCCGCGTCCGAGCCGTCGTCCAGCACCGGATCGTCCGGGTTCAACTGTCCGTAGAGACGGATGATCTGGGCCAAGTCAGCTGACCGAGCCGTACGGAACATGCCGTGAGCGTAAGCCAGGCGTCGCGTCCGAGTGGGCTCGCGCTGCGCCGCTCCGATACCACCTAACGGTCGACGCGTCTCACGCTGCGATAGACCGCGGTGATGAGCAGGAAGAGCGTGCCAACGAGCACGATGGTGATCACGGCGTTGACCACCACGGGCAGATCCTGAACCAGGTACTGCTTCACGTAGTTGCAGCCGAGAATGACGGGGACATAGATCCACCAGGGTGCCCACTTGCCGTTCTGTCGCTCTTCCCCGCGCACGGATGACCTCTTCCGACCTTGGTGTCAGGGCCCCGCCGCCGCGCGGCGACGTTGCATCAACCCTGGCCTGAGAGTCTGGCCGAGCCATCGACCTGGGGAACGAAAGCGGTGTCGTCACTTCGTACTACGAAGCGGTGGACCGACTTCAACCCCACCCACAGGGCGGGCTACAGGGCCGCGCAGCCGGGTGATCACGTCCTCGATGTCGTCGACCGCCATGCTGAATCTCCCTACTCAGGTGCGGTCACGACGACCGCATCCTCCCCGAAGACGGAATCACACGGCCGTTCTCGGCATGCAGAGCCGTGTCTAGTGGCGCTGCCCCTCGTATCGTCCAGCGACAGCCGGGCCGAGGTCGGCCGGAAGGTGGGCGACCGCGAGCGCCACTGCCTCCGTGGCGGTTGCGGTCTCGCCGAGTACCTCGCGACGTCCCCAGACCTGGAAGTTTGAGCGCGAACCATGCGCGCTGAGACTGACCGGGCTGGGCGAGAACGGATATCCGGTGGTGATGGAGAAGTTCACAGTGGAGTGACTGGTGTACGGGTACAACTGCCGTAGCCTCGGCTCGTTGTAGGCCGCCTCGATCAGCGCCGTCTGGTTGGGCCAATCGGCCTCCTCGGTGCGCTGCCTGAGCCACTGCCATTCGGCCGCCACCACTCCCGCCGGGCCTTGCTCCACGACCTCGCCGCGGCGAGTCAGCACGACGAATGGCAGCGAGCGCCTGATGTCGTGCAACGGCGTGCCGGCACGCCAGTCGTGCGCCGCCCGGACGACTCCGACCAGGTCGTCGGTGTCGCCAACGATCAACTGGATCCCCTGCCCCCAGCCTTCGAATCTGAAGTGGCGTTCACCGGTGCTCGCACTCACCGTGAGGTCGTCGCGAACTGAGGACTCACTAGATGACTGAGTCCCAAATCTGAGCTGGTGAGGCGGTGGTCGTACCGCATAGGGAAGGGTGTCGTTGTCTGCTCGTGACTGCTGACATCGACA
>NZ_JBEXHP010000141.1:0-12802 GCF_040607895.1 Micromonospora sp. NPDC005220 | reverse complement strand
TGACGCAGCTCATCGGGGTACTTCTTCGGTGCCGCCACAGAAACTTCCTCCCCATGGCCATCAGACCATGATTACGAAGCTCCATGAAAACGGGGTAGCTCACCTGCTTGACTGCCTTGTCCGCCAGCCAGCCGTTTGCTTCGTAGAAGCGCCGAGCCCGGTGATTTGTCTCCAGTACCCACAGGGTCGCCTGTCGATAGCCAGCCTCGCTCAGCGCGTTAACGGACTCTGTGATGAGCAGCGCGCCGACGCCGGTGCCCCAGACGGCCGGCAGAAGGTAGATGGCCGTGATCTCGCCGACCGTGAGCGGGTCGGCGTCCTGGTCTCGTGTTGGGCACAGATCGGCGAACCCGACGATGCCATCGTCGTTGTCAGCCACCAGCGTCGCGGAGCGCGGCCAGTCCGCTTCGGCCAGGATCCGCTCCCATACCTCGCGCCGCCGGTCAGTATCCTGGCTGTCCGGATCGTCCTGGGGCAACACTTGATACGCCGCCCGCGATGAGGTCATCTGTACCACGGCAATCGCCAGCGCGTCGGTGACATCGGCGCGACGAACCCGCATGACTGCCATCCTGGCGGACCCGCCCCGCCGAGCCAACTGGTTACCGACCCGCCTTGACAAGGACCGGCCCCCGCGATGAGTGCTGGTTGATCAGCTGGCCAGCGTGTCTGCGGGCGTGGGGACCGCCGCCACGTGATCATGGTCGGCTTGTGGAGACAACTCAAGATTTCGTCGCGGCCGCTGGGCACAGCGTAGCCGTCGAGGAGTGGTTGACCGGGTTCGCGGCGATCGCGGGCCGGTTCGGGCGGGTGGAGCCGCGCCGGCAGGCGCAAGCGTTCCTGCTCGGGGTGTTGTCCGATGTGGACAGCCGGTCGTGTTGGCAGTTGGCGGAGCAGGCGGGAGACCCATCGCCGCAAGCGATGCAGCGGCTGTTGGGTGAGCCGGTCTGGGACGCCGACAAGGTGTGCGATGACGTACGCGGCTATGCGGTGAATATGCTCGGCGACCCGGACGGGGTCCTGATCCTGGACGACACCGGTGATCTGAAAAGGTTGACCTCACGATCGGCACGCAGCGCCAGTACGTCGGCACCCGCGGGCCGGATCGAGAACGCGCAGGTGGCGGTCTATCTGGCCCACGCCGGCCCGCGCGGGTCCACGCTGATCGACCGGGAGGTGTACCTGCCCAAGGTGTGGACCGACGACCGGGTCCGGTGCGCGACGGCCGGCGTGCCCGACGACGTGCGCTTCGCCACGAAGGTCACCTTGGGCCGGCGGATGCTCGGCCGGGCCCTCGACGCTGGGGTGCCGGCCGCGTGGTGCACCGCCGACGAATTCTACGGCGGCGACCAGCACTTGCGCCGCGACCTGCAAGCCCGCCGGGTCGGTTACGTCCTGGCCGTGGCCAAAAGCCACCGGGTCACCGCCCGTCCGTCCGACGGTCCGTTCCGCGCCGATCGGCTGGCCGACGCACTGCCGAGCCGGGCATGGAATCGGATCTCCGCCGGGGCCGGATCCAAGGGCGAACGCGACTACGACTGGGCCTGGATCGCGATCATCCCACCCGACGGCGAGACCGGCGGCTGCCACAGCCTGCTCGTGCGCCGCCGGATCAGCGACGGGGCGAGCTGGCCTTCTACCGCTGCTGGTCACCCCGACCCGTCCGGCTACGCACCCTGGTCCAGGTGGCCGGTGCCCGCTGGAACGTGGAGACCTGTTTCCAAACCGGCAAGCGCATCGGCCTGGACGAACCGCAGGTGCGCCGCTGGGACTCCTGGTACCGGCACATCACCCTGGTCATGCTTGCCCACGCAATCCATCAACCTGCATCTACGTAACGATCCCGGGCTGTCGTACTAGCGAAGGAAGGCCACGTTCGCCGACGGCGGCGATGAGCACGAGCAGCACGGTCAGGATTCGATAGAGGGCGGACGAGCGCATCTGGGTGGCCCAGGACGCGCCGACCCTTGCGCTGGCGAGGCTGCCGATGAGCAGATTGATCACCACGCCGCAATGCGGGGTGGGTGCAGACAAGGGCACTGCGGCGAACCAGGCGGGCAGGGCGGTGAGGACCACGACGAGGCTCAGAATCCTATTCAAGATGACGGCCTGCAGGGCCGCGAATCCGAACAGCATGATCAGGGTGTCAGCGACGCCCCGGCCGAAGATCCGCCCTTCTCCTCCTCATCTCTCATATCGAAGTTCTCTATCCGACGGAACGCGGGCCATTAGGCACTTGATAACTTGCGCTATGCATACCTCATGGGGGTCACGGACCCGGCGAATCAAGTCCATTTTGGCGGCTTCCGTTGTCGGCGCCGGCGTGTTGGTCGCGCTCACTCCGGCCGCCGCACAAGCATATCCGACCAACTGCAGCTCGCGGATCTATCAGCCGAATGGCGGCGCTTTGGCGCAATGCACCGCGGGGACCGGCCGGTTCCGGGTTATCGCCTCCTGCCAGGACAATTATTACACGTACATCATCTCCAAGTTCTACGGCGACTGGTCCTACCCGTACCCGGGCGCGTACAGCAGGTACTACTGTCCTTCCGGGACGACGGTCGTCAAGGCCGAGGTCGACGTCAGCAACTCCTAGGCTGGCGCTTCGCCAGTGGGATCGCCGGGAGGGGTCCCGCCCTTAGCTCGAATGCGGGGACCCCTCCTCGTCTTCATTCCTTCGGTCTTGGTCTCGAAGGGACCGGGTCGCCGAAAGCGATCCGCGCGAAGTTGTCGGCGTGTCGATTGCCTGGACGGCGACGACGTGTTCTTCGCCGACCAGCGGAGGATGCTCGATCTCGCGGGAGATGACCCATCGGTGGAGTCGCTCCGCCGTTGGATCTCGTGGTGTCGATCGAAGGTGCTGGTGCCTCTCACCCCAGGGTCCCGGTGCGTTGCTGAGAAGGTTCGAGCTGGCTCTGCACATCGCCGGGTACCCGCACCCCTCGGGCACGCAGATCGGCGATGAAGCGGGCCGCGAGCGGGTCGGGCTCTCCCGGCGTCACGGCGACCAGCTCCCGGGTCCACCGGGGCGAGAAGGAACGGACCACGCCCGGAAAGCCCGCGCTGATGGCGCTGACGGGGGTTATCGCGATGGGCTCGAGCCGGCCGGCGCGGCCAGGCAGGCTCCGCTGGCGGGTCGCTTTGCGCGACGGTGGGGCGCTCGGGTTGCTGCCGTTGAGGCGCTAAATCTGGTAAATGGCGTCACCGCCGTTGTCGACCTCGACGGCGAGTTCGGTCGGCCTGCGACCCTCGTTCTCGATGTGCACGTACAGCTGGGCACTGTCCTTCGGATTGGCCGGGGTCGCGCGCAGGCGGACCAGGACCGAGATGCCGGCCACCTTCAGCACATACATGTCGCTCGCGTCGTCGGTGTCCGGATCGCCGTCGAAGACGAGCACTTCGGCGTCGCGTACCGGGAAGGCCTGTGGCATTGGTGTTGTGTCGCTCGGTCTCCTCGGCCAACCCGTACGCCTCGAAGTACAGGGCGCCGAGCCGGCCCGCGATCCACTGGTACAGCTCGGCCCCGGTGAACTTGTCCCGCAGGCAGGCGGCGATCTCGTCCTGGTGGGCGATCTGCCGGCGCAGGATGTCCAGCTCACCCTGGACGGTGGTGAGCTGGTACTCGGCCGCGCCGACCTGCGCCTCCCGGGCAGCACGGGTGAGCGCCAGGATCTCCGCCTCCTGCCGGGTCTGCAACAGGTTGAGCTGCTCGCCGTCACGTCGGTCGAGGGCACCCAGCAGGTCCTGCCGGAACTGGCGCAGCCGGTCGGCCAGATCCTGGGCGCGGCGGAACACGACCGCGAAGCGGTGGTGCGGTACGGGTACGCCGCCGCCGCGCAGGGCCGACTCCACCCCGACACCGGCGGCGCCGCCGCGGACCAGGTCGGCCGGGTCGACGGGTGGTGCGAACAGCGGCACCGGTCGGCTGATGTCCAGGGGGACAGCCGGATCTTGCGGAGCCGGTCCTCCACCAGATCCCAGTAGTCGCCGAGCGCCGAGTTGCCCGGAACCTCGAAGTAGGTGTCGGCGCCGATCCGTTCCAGCTCGGTGAGCGCGCCGGCGATGTCGTCGGCGAGTGCGGCCGGGTCGACGGCGAGGAAGGGCAGGAATCGCCAGTACCGGCCGGGTCGGGTCGGGTCGAAGACGTACTCGTACCAGACGCGGGCGTCCTCGAACCGCTGGGCGCCGTTGAGCGCCTGCGCGATGAGCAGGGGGCGTGGAAGAAGATCTCCCAGTGGCGATGGCTGTTCCGGTGCGGCGCATCTGCGCATCGGACCCCTCGGTGACCTCGGGTGGGTTTGGCTGGGCGGATCACTATGACTCAGTGGTGCGTGTTTGGGACCCGGCCTCCGGGGACCTGCGGTTGGAGATTGACCTCGGCCTCGGCGGCGTCAGGTCGTGGAGGCCGGGGCCGTCTCGCGGACCAGCGTGACAGCGCTGCGGTTGGCGGCCGGAATGATCAGCGCCGATGCGACGAGCGCGGCGACGGCGATGCCCAGCCATCCCCAGAAGCCGAAGGCGATGACCAGGCCGGAGAGCGCCGCCGGGCCGATGATGTTCTGCGTGATCACGTGCAGGTCGAACGCCCCCAGGTACTCGCCCTGAGCGTGCTCGGGGGCGAGGCCGAACGCGAGCCCCCAACCGGAGGCGGCCTGCATCACCTCGGCCACGGAGAGGATCAGCACGGCGGCGACGATCGCCACGGACGCCAGGACCACGTTGTCGTCGAGCGCGGTCACCGCCAGGACCGCGCAGCCGCCGGCCAGCCAATAGCCGGAGCGCCGGGCGAGCCGACCCGCGCCGTGCACGGTGTCCGCGCCCCGGCTGGCCCGTACCTGGAACAGGATGACGAACGCGGTGTTGACGATCAGCAGCAGAGGAATCAGGAAGTGCGGCAGGTCGGTGCGGTTGAGCGCCCAGAGCGGCATCGTCACCAGGATGATGCTGACGTGCGAGGCGAGGATCGTCGAGACGCCGATCACCGCGAGGAAGCGTGGGTCGCGGACTGCGGCGAAACGCTTGAAGCCCACCGGTGCGGGACGCGGCGGCACGTCGGGCAGGCGGGTGACGAGCAGCGCGGCGCCGGCCATCAACGCGGCAGTGGTGAGGGGGATCAGCACGAGCAGCCGTTGGCTGAGGGCGGCGACGGCCGCCACGCCGATACCGATGCTGAATCCGATGTTGAACACCGACCGCATCATGGCCTTGAGCTTCACCCGCTCCTCGGCGGGCACGAGGTTGCCGATGAGGGCCCCGTTGGTCGGGCCGGTGCCGTACTCGAGGAAGCCGACGGTGACCACCAGCGCGAAGAAGGCGGTCGCGCTGTCGACAAGGCTGTAGAGCCCGAATCCGACCGCCAGCGCGACGAACAGGATGACGAGCAGGCGGCGGGCGCCCACCCGGTCGGCGATCACACCGAACAGGACCGACGAGAGGAAGGCGGACAGGCCGGCGGCCGACAGGCCCAGGCCCACCTGCCGGGCGTCGAGTCCGACACGCAGCGTGAAGTAGACGACGCTGCCGCTGAGGAAGACTCCCTTGCCGATGGACTCGGCCAGTCGGATCGCGATCAGCTTCCTGCGGAGCGGGTCGGTCGGTACCAGGCCGGCGACAACGTCCGTCACTCGTGACAAGGGCATGGGTCAATCCTGGCGACGGCGGTGTCCGGCGGACAGGGCGACAGGTGTAGCGCGTACGGGACGACGTCCCGGATCGGCCGGGAAATTCCCCCGTGGACTCCCGGGTCGGCGGCACGTCGACCGCCCGTGAAAGGTCCGCTGTGGACGGCTTCGTCAGGGCCAAAACGGAAAGTTTGGTTCGGTTTTCCGATGCGTCAAAAGGCTGACCGAGCCCACTCCCGGGATCACTTCTTGTGTTGTTCTGTTGGCCGTGAGTAGATGTTCATCACGACGCGGGGTCGGCGCTACCGCGGCGTTTCCCCGCGCGACTAAGACACCGCGGGCCGTTCGGACGGGGTGAGGTGGATAGATGGTCAGCGTTGGCTCGGCCTCGGAACTGACTCGGAACATGAGGCGGTATCCGGAGGAAGTCACGGCGGAGACACAACCCGACGCGGTGACGGTGGTCCTGGCCGACGCTCAGCCGGTGGTGCGCAGGGGCCTGCACGCCCTGCTGTCGCCGTCGGCTGAGGTCGCCGTGACGGGTGAGGCGGCGTCCGCGCGGGAGGCGTTGGCGCTGGCCACCGCCACCCGTCCCGACGTGCTCGTTCTCGACGTCGAGCTGCCGGGGTTCCAGGCGGGGGTGACGATCCAGGAGATCAACCGGGTGTCGCCCTCGACAGCGGTGCTGGTCTTCACCGCGGTCGAGGACGAACACGCGATCCTCGCGGCCATGTGGGCGGGCGCCCGGGGCTACGTGCTCAAGAACTGCCCGGGCGACGGCATCGTCCGGGCGATCCGGGGCCTCGCGACGGGTGAGGTCATCCTCGGCCCCCGGGTGGCCGACAAGCTCATCGGGCAACTGAGCCGGGAGCCCCGCAACCAGCAGCTCTTCCCGGAGCTGACAGCCCGCGAGCGGGAAGTGCTGGAACTCATTGCCTCGGGTATGCGCAACGTGGCGATCGCCGCGAAGCTGAATCTGTCCCCGAAAACGGTCAGCAATCATATTTCCACCATCTTCAGCAAATTGAACGTTTCTGACCGGTACGAGGCGATCGAGGTCGCCCGCCGGGCGCGGTTGGGGCGCCCCGGGCCGCCCGGCTCCCATTCACCAGTGGTGCCTGGTGGCAGCGTTCTGCTGGCCGGCAGGCGTGGCGTGGCGCCGGGCGCGGCCGCGTACGCCGGCGCGCGGTCGGTGCGGGGGTTAGCGGGATGAGCCTGGACCTGGACGCGATCGCCAACCGACTGGAGCCACGGTTCGGCCGGGCCGCGCACCGCTGGGTGGGCACGCTGCGCCAGCGGCTCGACGACCTCGTCGAGCAGTGGGAGTTGACTCTCGGTGACCCGCTCAAGTCCGGCAACTCCTCGGTGGTGTTCCGGTGCGTGGGCCCGCTCGGCGACGCGGTGCTCAAGCTGTCCCCGGACAGCTACGCCGTGCGGGAGGAGGTGGACATGCTGCGCCAGTTCGCCTCCAGCGGGCGGGTGCCGGCGGTGCGGGAGTCGGCCAAGGGCGCCGTCCTGCTCGAAGCGATCCACCCCGGCACTCTCGTGGAGAAGATGCCGCAGCCGCCCTCACCGCGGGAGTACGCCGCCTTCCTCACCGATCTGCACGGCGCGGGCGACCCGGCTGCCGCTCCCCGTCAACTGGCGGACTGGATCGACGTGCTGTTCAACTCGGCGACGCGCCGGGGCGCCGACCTGAGCGGGTCCAAGCGGCTGCGCGACGACCTGTTCGCGGTGCCCACCGACACCGTGCTGCTGCACGGGGACCTGCACCTCGGCAACGTGCTCAACGGCGGAGGCAGGGGCCTGGTGGCGATCGACCCGATGGCGTGCGCCGGTGACCCCTGCTTCGACGCCGTGGACTACGTGCTGGAGGGTCTGGACCGCGCGGAGATGGTGCGCCGCCGCGACGAGCTGGCGAGCGCCGCCGGCATCGACGTGGGCCGGCTCGACGCCTGGTGCCGGGTGACGGCTCCGATCGGCGCCACGTACGTCAGCAATCCCGTGCACTCCGCCGAGCTGGCGGCCTTCGGGCGCGGCGAGTACTGACCGGCCGACCACCGCCCCGGTCCGACGGCAACCCGCGTCGGGCCGGGGCCGCGCCATGCCCGCGGACCCGCGTCGACGTGTCGCCGACGCGACCGGGAGCTTTTCCTGGTGGGGCAGGAGAACGTGCTCTGCCGCGCGGGACGTGCCGGGCCGCACGATCGGTGCATGGTTCGTACCGGTCGTGCTTCCTTCGCTCAGGAACGCCTCTATTTTCTCGATCAGCTCCAGCCCGGAAACCCGGCGTACGTGGTGGCCTTCGCGGTGCACCTGCGCGGTGCGCTGCGACCCGAGGCCCTCTGCGCGGCCCTGACCCGGGTGGTCGCCCGGCACGACGCGCTGCGCACCACGTTCGCGGTGGTCGACGGTGTCCTCACCCAGCGAGTGTCGTCGACGCCCGCTGTGGACGTCGACATCACCGCCGACGGGTGGGTCGATCGCGCCACCCAGGAGGCCCACCTGCGGACGCTCGTCGCCGAGCAGGCCCGGCAGCCCTTCGACCTCGCCGACGGGCCGGTGGTAAGGGCCTTCCTGCGCTCCTGGGGTCCGGACGAGCACGGCCTCGCGGTGCTCGTGCACCACATCGCCTGCGACGGGTGGTCGGTGGGTCTGCTCCTGCGCGACCTGGCCGCCGAGTACGACGCCACTGTCGATGGGTCGGTGGCCGCCTACGACGAGCCGGCCGAGTCCTACCTGGCGTACGCCGAGCGGCAGCACGAGGCGTGGCGGCGGGACAGCTCGGGCCTCGACTTCTGGCGTGCGGCGCTGGTCGACGTGCCACAGCTGGCGCTGCCCACCGACTTCCCCCGCCCGAGCGTGCTCGGCACCACCGGCGCGGTGCTGCGCCGCCCGGTCGAGCCGGAACTGGTGCGGCGGCTGGGGGAGTGGGGGCGGGCGCGGGGCGTGACGCTGTTCGCGGTGACGCTCGCCGCGTACGCCTCGGTGCTGTCCCGGTACGCGCGCCAGGACGAGGTGGTGGTCGGCGTTCCGGTGGCGAACCGGATGGACGACGCCGAGGAGCGCCTGGTCGGCTGTCTGGTCAACACGCTGCCGATCCGGCTCGACGTGTCCGGCCGGCCGAGCTTCACCGAGTTGGTGGACCGGGCACGACGGACCAGCATGGCGGCCTTCGCCAACCAGGACGTGCCGTTCGAGCAGATCGTGCGGGCCACCGTGGGGGAGCGGCAGCTCAGCCACGCGCCACTGTTCCAGACCTCGCTGACGGTGCAGAACTTCCCGTTCGCGTTTCCCGAGTTCGCCGGGGTGCGGCTGACCGAGGTCGACGTCGAGATCAACGTCACCAAGTTCGACCTGGGCCTGACCCTCGACGTCTCCACCGACGTGCCGTTCCTGCGCGCCGAGTACAGCACCGAGCTGTTCACGGCGGAGACCGTCGGCACGCTGCTCACGCACTACCTGACGTTCCTGCGGTCGATCGTCGACGAGGAGCAGCGGGAGCCATCCATGGTGGACGAGGCCGAGCGGGCGCAGCTCACCGAGGGGGTGAACCCGCCGCTCGCGTCGGCGCCGGTCACGCACCCGTCGGTGCTGCGTCGCTTCGCCGACCACGCGGCGGCGACCCCGGACGCGGTGGCCGTACGCCACCGGGACGTCGAGATCACCTACGCCGAGCTGGACCGGTGGGCCGGGCGGATCGCGGCGGGCCTGGCCGACCGCGGTGTCCGCCCCGGCGTCCGGGTGGGGCTGCTGCTCGGCCGTTCACCGGCGGTCGTCGCGTCGATCCTGGGCGTGTGGAAGCTCGGCGGCGTCTACGTGCCGCTGGACCCGGACTACCCGCGCCAGCGCCTCGACCTGATCGCCGCGAACGCCGGGATGGCGGTGCTCGTGGTGGACCCGGAGACCGCAGAGGCGGCCGTGGCGCTCACCCGCGACAGCGGGACCCCCCTGGCCGACGCGCACACTCTCGACGGAATCTCCGTGCTCGAGGAGACCTTCCCCGGGCCGGACGACCCGGCGTACGTCATCTACACCTCCGGCTCGACCGGCGTACCCAAGGGGGTCCTGGTCGGGCACGGCGGCCTGGCAGCGCTGAACAGCCCGACCCCGGCGGGCCTGGACGTCACGGCCGCCGACGTGTGGCTGGCGGCCAGCTCGTTCTCGTTCGACGCGTCGGTGTGGGAGATGTGGGGCGCGCTGACCACCGGCGCCCGGCTGGTCATCGCCGACCGGGTCGACCTGGTGGACCGGGAACGGCTGGCCCGGCTGGTGCGTCGCGAGGCCGTTACCGTGCTGTTCCAGACCCCGGGCGCGCTCTACCGGTTGCTGCCGCCGTACCTGCGGGCGCTCGACCCCGACGAGACCTCCCGCATCCGCTACGTCGTCCTCGGCGGCGAGGCGCTGAGCTGGTCGCGGCTGGCATCGCTGATCGCGGACGCGCCGGGTCTGCAAACGGTGTTCGTCAACATGTACGGCATCACCGAGGGCACCATCCACGTCACGATCTTCCAGGCGTCGGCCGCCGACGTGCCCCGGGTCCCCGAGGGTGCCATCGGCGTGCCGTTGCCGTCGGCGCGCTGCTACGTCCTCGACGAGGACCTGCGGCCGACCGGCCTCAACGTGCCCGGCGAGCTGTACTGCGGCGGCGCGCTCGTGGCGCACGGCTACCTGGACAACCCGGAGCTGACCGAGGCGCGGTTCCCGCCCGACCCGTACGGCGGCGGGGTCATGTACCGCACCGGCGACGTGGTGAAGTGGGGTCTCGACGGGAGCATGGTGTACCTCGGCCGCAACGACACGCAGGTGCAGTTGCGCGGCTACCGCGTCGAGCTGGCCGAGGTGGAGGGCGCCCTGCTCACCCACCCCGCGGTGCGGTCGTGCGCCGTGGCCGCCGAGGACGACGAACTCGTCGCGTTCGTGGTCCACGGGATCGGCCCGGACGCCGAGCACGACCTGCGGGCGCACCTGCGCGAGACACTGCCGGTGTACATGGTGCCGTCGCGGATCCTGACCGTGGCGACCATCCCGCTCACCGCGCACGGCAAGGTGGACCTTCCCCGCCTGCTGGCCGACAGCCGCGCGGCACGGACGGCGACCGCGCCGTCGCGGCCGCCGGCCGCAGTGGTCGGCACCGGGTTGGAGGAACGGATCCGGGCCTGCTGGGTCGAGGTGCTCCGGCGGCCCGACGTCGGGCTGCACGACAACTTCTTCGACCTGGGCGGCCACAGTTTCGCGCTGATCGCGCTTCAGCAGCGGATGTCCGAGGAGGGTCTGGACGTCTCGGTGACCGACCTCTTCCGCTGCGGCACGATCGCCGGCTGCGCGGCGGCGCTCCAGCACACCGCGCCCGTCGTCGCGGACCCCAACGCGGCGCAGCGCCGCCAGGGCCGCGCCCTGCTGGCCGACCGGCGGCGCAGCGTGGGAGCCGGCCGTGGCTGAGCTGGACGACAGCGCCGCGGTGGCGGTGGTCGGCATGGCCATCCGGGTCCCCGGCGCCGAACGCGACCTGGACCGGTTCTGGCGACACGTCCACGACGGCGTCGACGCCGTCAGCGTCTTCACGCCCGAGCAGCTCGTCGGTTGGGGCGTACCCAAGGATCTGGTGGAACGGTCGGGCTTCGTGCCGGCCCGCGCGGTGCTCACCGACGCGGACCGCTTCGACCACCGGCTGTTCAGCTACTCACCGTCGGACAGCGCCCTGATGGACCCCCAGCAGCGGATCCTGCTGGAGTGCGCCTGGGCGGCCCTGGAGCACGCCGGCCACCCGCCGGTCGCCGCCGACGGCAACCGGGTCGGGGTGTACGTCGGCACCGGGCTCAACGTCTACCTGCTGGACAACGTGTGGCCCAACGAGCGCGCGGTCGAGGCGGCCGGTGGCCTGGGCGTGATCATCGGCAGCGACAAGGACTTCGCCGCCACCCGGATCGCCTACAAGCTGAACCTTCAGGGGCCGGCGCTGACGGTGCAGACCGCCTGCTCGACGTCGCTCGTCGCGGTGCACCAGGCGACGCAGGCGCTGCTCACCTACGACGCCGACGTGGCACTGGCCGGCGCGGCCACCGTCGCCCCGCCGACCCGGCGCGGCCACCTGCACGAGCCCGGCGGCATCTTCTCCGCCGACGGCCGCTGCCGCGCCTTCGACGCCGCCGCCGACGGGACGGTGCCGGGCGACGGAGCGGGCGTGGTGGTGCTCAAGCGGCTCACCGACGCGCTGCGTGACGGCGACACCGTGCACGCGGTGATCCGTGGCTCCGCGGTCAACAACGACGGCGCCCGCAAGGCGGGCTTCACCGCGCCCGGCCCGACCGGTCAGGCCGCCGTCATCGCGGCGGCCTTGGAGGTGGCCGACGTCGACCCGGACACCGTGGGCCTGGTCGAGACGCACGGCACCGGCACCGCGCTCGGCGACCCGATCGAGGTGGCGGCGCTGCGGCAGGTGTTCGACTCCACCCGGCCCGACCGGGCGCCCTGCGCGCTCGGCGCGGTCAAGTCGGTCGTCGGACACCTGGACACCGCAGCCGGGGTGATCGGCCTGATCAAGACGGTGCTGGCCCTGACGCACCGGACGATTCCTCCGATCGCCCACCTGCGTACGCCCAACCCGGCGATCCGACTGGACGGCTCGGTGTTCGAGCTGCCGACGACCGCCCGACCCTGGGCGCCTGTCGACGGCGTACGCCGGGCCGGGGTGAGCGCCTTCGGCATCGGCGGCACCAACGCCCACGTGGTGCTGGAGGAGGCCCCGCCGACTCCGCCCCGACCCCGTCGGCACGTCCCGCAGCTCGTCCTGGTGTCCGCGAAGACCGCCGCGGCGGCGCAGGACAGCCTGGACCGGGTCACCGCGTTCGCGGCGGGAACCGCCCCCGGGGACCTGGCCGACCTCGCGTACACACTGCGGACCGGCCGCGCCGAGCTGCCCTGGCGGGCCGCCGTCCTGACCGGCGTGACCGACGGGGTCGCCCGGCTGCGCAAGGTCGACGCGACGGCTCGGGCGCGCGGGGTGGCGCTGCACCTCACCGGGGCCGGTGCGGTGACCGGCAACCGACCCAACTACGACGCCGACCCGGTGTACCGGCGGACCGTCGACGAGGGCGTCGCGCTGCTGCGTGGCCACGACCTGGACGATTCGGTCCGGGAACGCGGCGACCGGCTGCTGGCCTGCGTCGGCCTGACCCGGT
>NZ_JBEXHP010000140.1:0-12816 GCF_040607895.1 Micromonospora sp. NPDC005220 | reverse complement strand
GAACAGTTCGGCGGCGAACGCCGGCTCGTCGGCCAGCGCCTCGTCCGCAGCGGCAGCCAGGGTCGCGGCCGGGCAGTCGCCGAGCGCGCCGACTGCGAGCAGGGAGCGGACCAGCGGCAGCACCGCGCCGCCCCGGGCGAGCTGCAACTCGCTGAGCCGGCGCCAGACCGCCGTCCGTTCGGTGCTGGGGCTGAGCGTCGCGACGGCCCGCCGGACGATCGGGGCGAGCCGGCCGTCGGGGCCGAGCAGCCCGGCCGCCCTGGTGGTGGCGATCAGTTCGTCCACGCCGGCCGGGTCCCGGCCCAGCAGCGCGCCGAGCATGCTGACCGGTAGCGCCCCGCCGGCCGCGACGGCGAGCAGCAGTCGTCGTACCGCGGTGGGCTGGACGTCCAGGTCCGGCCCGAACTCGAGGATGACGGACCGGGGTGGGTCGACCGCCGTGCCGGTCCGGGCCTCCGCGCCGGCCAGGCCGCGGGCCAGCCGTTCGACATCCCGGGGTACGCCGGCGGTCTGCGTGTGGACGAAGTCGACCAGGTCGGCGGGGCGTCCCAGCTCGGGTGTCCCGGCGAGGTACGCCGCGGTCTGCTCCCGGGTGAACGGCGTGAGCAGCATGGCCTGCCCGTCGCGTCGCAGGGCGTCGACCAGCTCGCTGAACGCCGCTGACCTCGGCCACGGGCGGTGCGCGACCACCAACCGGTGTCGACGGCTGGCGACCAGGCCCAGCAGCGCCCCGATCCGCGCGTCGTCGAGCAGGTGCGCGTCGTCGACCAGCACCGCCGTGTCGGGGTCGACCGGCTCACCCGGCTCCGGGGCGGTCGTGCGTACGGCGACGCCGGCGCGCTGGTGAATGCGCTCCAGCTCGGCGAGGAACGCTGTCTTTCCGTGACCGGCCGGGCCGGCGATGCCGACCGCGAGTGGGCCGGCCGGGTGCTGCGCGACCGTGTCCAGGAGGGCCTGCAACCCCTTGTCCAGGGTCAGCCCCGGTGCGGCGAGGTCATTCATGATCATTGGGGTCATCCTTCGCGTCCCCGGGTGCGGGCCAGCGCCAGGCGGGACGGCTTCGGCAGTTCCAGTGGGAGGACCCGGACCGGGGGCCGCGGTGGCGGATCGCCCGGAACGGTGTGATGGGGGCGGCGCGGTGCCGGGATGGTGGCCCGCCCGGCACCGCTGACCGGGGCCGGAACGGGGGCCGGCGCCGGCTGGCGAGGGCGTGGTGAGACCACCTGACAGGCGGCCATCGCCGCCCCGGTGGCGGCGGTCAACTGGGCGTCCGGCTCCACCTCGACGGGCACCGGGAGAGCCGCGCTGATCAGCTCGGTCACCAGCGGGACCCGGGTGGAACCGCCGGCCAGCAGGACCCCGTCGAGCTCCGCCGGAGTCAAATCGGCACTGCGCACGGCCCGGAGCAGGAGGTCGACGGTCGCCTGCACCGTCGGGCGGATCATGGCCTCGAACTGCGCCCGGGTCACCGGCACCCGGGCCGGGCCGCCGGGCAGGGTCAGCACCACGTCGGCGGTGAGGTCGACGGTCAGCACCCGCTTGACCCGGTCACACTCCGCGCGCAGCCCGCGCAGCGCGGCCTGGGCACCGCGACGCCCGGTCGCGGCCAACTCCCGGGCCAGCACGGTACGAGAATGCTCGGCCAGCGCCTCGTCGAAGTCGGCGCCACCGATCGAGTCGAGACCCTGCGGGGTGCCGAACGTCTCGTACGTGCCGCGTGGGGTGCGGCGCACCAGCGCCGCCTCGAAGCTGTTGCCCCCCAGGGCGTAGACCACGGCCGTGCTGCCCGCGAACCCGCGAGCGGCGTGGCTCTCGGCCACCGTGACCGTGCGGGGCAGCAACGTCACGTGCCGGAGGCCGAGGTCGGACAGTGCCCGGTGCAGCACCTCCCGCCGATAGGGGCGCCACCCCGCCGGGTGGCTGAGCACGATCGCCTCGGCCGCCCCGCCCTCCAGGGCGTGCACCCGCTCCACCACCCACGCCGCCAACTCGGCGGTCAGCGTCTGCGGCGCGCACGGCTCGCCGCCGAGCAGCACCGGCACGTCGTCGCCGATCCGGTGGACGAAATCCCGGGTGGTGCGACTGCCGTCGTCGGTCCCGGGGTCGCCGACCCGGAGCGAACCGTCCTCCGCCAGGCACAACACCGAGGGCATCAGGGGTGAGCCGGCGCTCAGCGGGACGGCCTCGGGGCGGGTCCAGGTCGCGCCGCGTCGACGTGCGACGGCGGCGGCCGTGTTGCTGCTTCCGATGTCTATCCCCAGGACGTACGGCATCGTCTCTGTCTCTCCCCGTGAGTCGGCCGGTCGGTGGCGATGGCGCCGGCTGCCCGACGACCCACCCCCGGCGAACCCCGCGGGCTCCTACGTTCGTACCAGAGATCGGCCCCTGGTCGGGACCCTAATCTCGCCGGGACGGTTTCCCCCTGTCCCCCTAACGTACGAGGTGGCGGAGCCCCTAGTTCAACCGGCCCGGATGCGGGCTCAGCCCCGATGCCCGGGGGCGACCCCCAGCAATAGCGTCGTCACTGTCGACGTACGACACCCGCCAATGCCACATCCGAGGAGAACCGGCACATGGACTCGCAGCAGACGCTCCACGACTTCGTGCTCGACCTACTGACGAACCCGGACGCGCGGTCGGCCTTCGACCTCGACCCCGAGGGTGCGTTGCGGGGCGCCGGGCTCACCGACATCACCGCTGCGGACGTGCAGGATGTCGTACCGCTGGTCGTCGACTACGCGCCGGGAGCGGGCCTCGCGCCGCTGGCCTCGCCGGTCGGGCAGCTCGGGCTGGACCCGCTGCTCACCGACACCACCGACGTGGTGGGTCAGTTGCAGAGCGTGGCGCAGCAGATCAGCGTCACCAGCTCGCCCAGTGGCGTGGACGTCAAGGCCGGCGTGCTCGGCGCCATCGCGGTCGACCCGTCGACCGCCGCCGCCGGGGTCACCGTGCTGCCGGGCATCGGCCTGGGTGTCGGTCCGTCCGGCCTCGACACCGACCTGGCCGGGGTCTCCGATGTGGCGCACACCCTCGACGCCGACGTGGTGCAGCCGGTGGACGCGATCGCGGACCCGGTCCTCGGGGACGTCACCGGTACCGTCGGCGACCCGAGTGGTCTGCTCGGCGTCACCGACTCGAACCTGATCGGCGGAGACCTGACCGGTGGTGTCCTCTCTGGCACCCACGGTCAGCTCGGCGGGGTCGTCAGCTCGCTCGGTGTCGACGACACCCTCCACGGGCTGGGCCTCGGGCACGGCGACGGTGTTGTCGGCGGGGTCCCGCCGCTCGACGTGCCGTCGACGGTGGGCGGCGTGACGCACCAGGTGGACAGCCTCCTCCCCGGTGTCACCGACACGGTCGGTGACGTCACCGGTGGGGTCACCGATGGTGTGCTCGGCGGCGACTCGCACGCCTCGTCCGATCACGGGCTGCTGGGTATCACCGGCGGTCTGCTCTGACCCGGACCTCCGGTCGGAGCGGAGGGTCGGATCGCCTCGGGCGATCCGGCCCTTCCCGGTTCCACATCCGGTCCCTCTTGATAATTGAGCCGAAATCCGCACACTTGGTGCGGTGATGGCCGGGATCTGGTTGGACGTGCTGGATGAGATCGCCCGCACGTGCACTGCACACGGTCGCGGTGACCTCCTCCAGACGGTGCGGCAGAAGCGTGCGCAACTGCTGGACCCGACGCTGCGTGTCCTGGTCATCGGTGAGCCGAACCAGGGTAAGAGTCAGTTGATCAACGCGATCATCAACGCTCCGGCCTGCCCGGTCGGCGACGGCCGTACGACGGTCCTGCCGACCGTGGTGCGGCACGCCGAGGCCCCCGTCGCGGTGGTGGCCCAGGCGCCGCCACCGGCCCCGGGGCGTCCCGCCGGCACCGCCGCCGAGGTGACCGTCGAGCGGACCCCGGTGGCGCTCAACCAGGTCGCGGCTGGCGTGGCCGGCCTGGTCGGGCGTCGACCGGGCGGCGGCCCGGCGTACGTCGAGATCGGGCTGCCCCGCGCCCTGCTCGGTGCCGGGCTGGTGCTGGTGGACACTCCCGGCACCGACGAGGTCGCCGGCATCGGCGCCGCCGCCTCGATCGCCGCGCCCGCCCGCGCGGACACCGTGCTGCTGGTCTCCGACTCCACCCGGGAGCTGTCGGTGGCCGAGCTGAACATGCTGCTGCACATCGTGCGGTCGCATCCGAACGTGGTCGTGGTGCAGAGCAAGACCGATCTGGTGGCGGACTGGCGTACGGTCGCGGAGCGCAACCGGCAGCACCTGGCCGAGGCGGGCGTCCCGGCGACGCTGATCCCGGTCTCGGCGGCGCTGCGACTACGCGCCGCCGCGGCCGACGACCGTGGCCTCAACGCCGAGTCCGGCTTTCCCGCGCTGATCGCCCGCCTGCAACGCGACCTGGCCGGTAAGGCCGATCACCTGGCCCGCGCGGCGGTGCAGACGGTGGCCCGGACGGTGGTGGAGCAGTTGGCCGCGCCGCTGCGCGCCGAGCTGGCGACCCAGGAGGCCGAGGAGCAGTCCGGGCCGATTTCCCGGCTGCACGCTGCGCAGCGCGAGGTCGACGAGCTGCGCCGGTGCTCCACCCGGTGGCAGAACACGCTGACCGACGAGATCACCGATCTGCTCGCCGACCTCGAGTACGACCTGCGCGACCGGACCCGCCAGATTCTGCGGGCGGTGGACGAGGGGTTCGACACCGCCGATCCGTTGGTCGCCTGGGACACCTTCCAGGAGTGGCTGGAGCGGAGCCTGGTGGGGGCTGCGGAGGCGAACCACGAGTGGCTGATCCAGCGCTGTGACTGGATCGCCCGGAGGGTGGCCGCCAACTTCGACAGGTACGGCTACGACGTGCTGCCGCCCTGGTCGATGACGATGCCGGACGACATCGGCGAGCGACTGCCCGAGCTGCAACGGCCGATGATCGACCGGTTCACCACCGGCCAGAAGTTGTTCACCGGCATGAAGGGCTCGTACGGCGGCATGCTGATGTTCGGTCTGGCGACCACACTGGCCGGAATGCCGATGATCAACCCGGTCTCGGTCGGCATCGGGGCGCTCTTCGGCGGCAAGAGCATCCGCGACGAGAGCAAGCAGTTGCTCCGTCGCCGGCAGGCGACAGTCAAGACGGCCATCCAGCGGCACGTCGACGATTTCTTCGTCCGGATCATCCGGGACTGCCGCGACGCGGCCCGGCAGGTGCAGCGGATGCTGCGGGACCACTTCACGGGGCTGACCGAGGAGCTTCAGGAGGCCATCGTGCAGTCGTTCCGCAGCGCGAAGCAGGAGGCCGACACCGATGCCTCACTGCGCGAGCAGCGGCAGCGTGAGATCCGGCTGAAGATGACCCGGTTGGCAGCGGTCTACGAGCAGGCCCAGCAGTTGACCGGCGCCCGGTCCGCCCCGCTGCTGTTGGAGCCGCAGGCATGACGGTGGGGGTGCGCCTGGATGAGGCGGCGTGGGGGTTGCTGCACCAGGCCATCGAGCTTTACCAGGACAATCCCCGGGCCGTCGCGGAGCTTCGGCATCAGGTGGCCCGGTTGGAGCAGCCGCTGCGGATCGCCATCGTCGGCCCGTGGCGGTCGGGCAAGTCGACGGTGCTCAACGCGTTGATGGGCGAGGAGGTCGCGCCGGTCGAGCGGGCCGACGGCGCCTTCACCTGGTACGAGGACGGGCCCGCGCCGCACGCCACCGCCTACCCGGTCGGGCAGCCACCGCAGGAGTTGGCAGTGGTCAAGTCGGCGACCGGGCTGCGGGTGGATCTGGGCTGGGGCGCGGGGGACGTGCGGGACATCGTGGTGCGGTGGCCGACGCGGGCGCTGCGGCAGATCACACTGATCGACACCCCGGCGGTCACCGGCGGCGCCGAGCAGGGCCGGGTGCCGGTGTTGGAGCGGGTCCTGCGGGATTCGGACGCGGTGTTGTACCTGACCCGCGACGGTCGCGACAGCGATCTGCGGGTGCTGGAGTCCGCCCGGGACAGTGCCGTCGGGCAGTCCGCTCCGGTCAACGTGATCATGGTGCTGTCCCGCGCCGACGAGACCGGCGGGGGCCGGATCGACGGCCTGCTCACGGCACGCCAGCTCGCTCGCCGGCACTACCGTGACCCGCGGGTGAACGCGCTCAGCGTCAACGTGGTGGCGTGCAGTGGGATGATCGGCCTGGCGGGCCGGATGCTCGGTGAGTCGGACTTCGCCGCGCTCGCGACCCTGGCCCAGGTGCCCCGGGCGGAGCTGGACGCCCACCTCATCTCCGCCGACCGCTTCCTCCGCGGCGAGCTGCCGGTACGGCTGGAGACCGAGGTGCGCGCCGCGCTACTGGAGCGGTTCGGGCTCTTCGGCGTACGGCTGGCGGCCACGCTGGTGCGCAGCGGGTTCGACAGTCGGGTGAAGCTCTCCGCCGAGCTGATTCGGCGCAGCGGTCTCACCGAGCTGCGCGAGTCGGTGACGCGCTGTTTCATCGATCGCCGCGACGCGCTCAAGGCCCGCTCCGCGCTGGCCGCGGTGGAGGCGCTGCTGCGGGCCGAGCCCACCCGGGGGTCCGCCGAGCTGGTCGGCGCGGTGGAGCAGATCCTCGCCGGCGCGCACGAGTTCCGGGAGCTGCGCCTGCTGGTGGCGCTGCGCAACACCCGACTGGGGTTCGACGCGGAGCTGGCCGCCGAGGCGCAGCGGCTGATCGGCGGCGACGGGGTGGGCCTGGCGGCCCGACTCGGTGTCGAGCACGAGGCGGACGTGCGGCAGCTCTGGGAGGTCGCCGCCGAGGCGCAGTGGCGCTGGCGGGACCGGGCGGAGGATCCGTTGCTCCCGCTGGCGCAGCGGCGCGGCGCCCAGGTCGTGGTCCGCAGTTGTGAGGGGATGATCGCCGAGCTGGTCGCGGGCGGCCGTTGAGCGCCGACACGTCCAGCCCACCCCGGTGGTTCGTCACCGGGTTCGCGGCCCGAAAACCGTTATTCGATCTCACTCCGCACGGTCGCGTCTGACCTGCGGAGATAACGCTCTCACGGATGGTGGGAGAGTGCTTGACGCGGCCGTGATCGGAACGCAACGATGCATTTACATGTCCCGCTCAATCACCGTCAGGCGTGATCGGCGCACGCCGTCCCCCGCACCGCGAAAGGACCCCCACCGTGCGCAGATCCCTGAGATCGTGGCTCGGCGTCGCGCTGAGCGCGATCCTCGTGGCGAGCGGCATCGTCGCCGCGCCACCCACGGCCAGCGCCGCACCGTTCAGCGTGCTGGTCTTCAGCAAGACCGCCGGCTTCCGGCACGGCTCCATCACCCCGGGCATCGCCGCGATCCAGCAGCTCGGCGCGGCCAACGGCTTCACCGTCGAGGCCACTGAGGACGCCGGCCAGTTCACCGACGCCAACCTGAACCGGTTCGCCGCGGTGATCTGGCTCTCCACCACCGGAGACGTGCTCAACGCCGCCCAGCAGGCCGCGTTCGAGCGCTACATCACCGGCGGCGGCGGGTACGTGGGCGTGCACTCCGCCTCCGACACCGAATACGACTGGCAGTGGTACGGGGGACTGGTCGGCGCGTACTTCGCCTCGCACCCGGCCGAGCAGAACGTCACAGTGAAGGTCGCCGACCAGGTGCACCCGTCCACCGCGACGCTGCCGCAGCGGTGGAGCCGGTTCGACGAGTTGTACAACTACCGCACCAACCCCCGGGGCAACGTGCACGTGCTGGCCACCCTGGACGAGAGCACCTACACCGGCGGCAGCATGGGCGCCGACCACCCGATCTCCTGGTGCCAGAACTACTCCGGCGGCCGGGCCTGGTACACCGGTCTGGGGCACACCGACGCGTCGTACACCGAGGCGAACTTCCGGCAGCACCTGCTCGGCGGCATCCGAACGGCCGCCGGCGCTGTCGACGCCGACTGCGGTCCCACCGTCACCAGCAACTTCCAACAGGTGGAGCTTGCCAAGGGCGCAGCCGAGACCGGTGAGCCGATGAGCCTCACCGTCCTACCGGACCGGGGCGTGCTGCACACCTCCCGCAACGGCGTGATCCGGCACACCGACGCCGCCGGCAACACCAAGATCGCCGCCACCCTGCCGGTCTACACCGGTGACGAGGAGGGCCTGCAGGGCATCAAGGCCGACCCGAACTTCGCCACCAACCGCTGGGTGTACGCCTACTACGCGCCACCACTGAGCACCCCCGGCGGTGGTGCGCCGGCCACCGGCACCCCTGCCGACTTCGCCGTCTGGGACGGCGTCAACCGGCTGTCCCGCTTCACAGTGAACGCGGACAACACCATCAACCTGGCCAGCGAGACGCTGATCCTGAACGTGCCGACCAGCCGGGGCATGTGCTGTCACGTCGGCGGTGACATGGACTTCGACGCGGCCGGCAACCTCTACCTGTCCACCGGCGACGACACCAACCCGTTCGACTCGGCCGGCTTCACCCCGATCGACGAGCGGGCCGGGCGTAACCCGGCCTTCGACGCCCAGCGCACCTCGGCGAACAGCAACGACCTGCGCGGCAAGGTGCTGCGGATCAAGCCGAGCGCGGCCGGCGGCTACACCATCCCGGCCGGCAACATGTTCGCCCCGGGCACCGCGCGGACCCGCCCGGAGATCTACGCGATGGGCTTCCGCAACCCGTTCCGAATGAGCGTGGACAAGGCCACCGGCATCGTCTACCTCGGCGACTACGGCCCCGACGCGGGCACCGCCGACCCGAACCGGGGACCGGCCGGCAACGTCGAGTTCGCCCGGATCGACCGCCCCGGCTTCTACGGCTGGCCGTACTGCACCGCCCGCAACGACGCCTACAACGACTACACCTTCCCGTCCGGGCCGTCCGGGGCCAAGTTCGACTGTGCCGGCGGGCCGGTCAACAACTCGCCCAACAACACCGGCATCACCCAGCTGCCGCCGGCCATCCCGGCCTGGCTGCCGTACGGCGGCTCCGGCTCGCCGCCAGAGTTCACCGGCGGTGGCCTGTCGCCGATGGGCGGCCCGGTCTACCGGTACGACCCGACCAACACCTCGCCGGTGGCGTTCCCCGAGTACTACGACGGGACCTACTTCGCCGGTGAGTTCGGTCGCCGGTGGATCAAGAACATCAAGCTCGACGCGTCCGGCCAACCTCTGAAGATCAACCCGTTCCCGTGGACCGGCACCCAGGTCATGGACATGGAGTTCGGCCCGGACGGCGCGCTCTACGTGCTCGACTACGGCACCGGCTGGTTCAACGGCGACGCCAACTCGGCGCTCTACCGCATCGAGTACGCCCGCGAGGGCAGAGCGCCCGTCGCCAAGGTTTCCGCCACCCCGACCAGCGGCACCGCGCCGCTGACCGTGGCGTTCTCCTCGGCCGGAACCCTCGACCCGGACGGCGACCCGTTCACCTACGCCTGGGACTTCGACAACAACGGCACCACCGACTCGACCGCCGCGAACCCCAGCTTCACGTACACCACGAACGGGACCCGCAGCCCGACGTTGACGGTCCGGGACACCACCGGCAAGACGGCCACCGCGAGCGTGGTCGTCACGGTCGGCAACAGTGCCCCGGTGGTCACCGTCAACACCCCGTTGAACGGGCAGACCTTCAGCTTCGGGGACGCGGTGCCGTTCTCCGTCACCGTCACCGACGCCCAGGACGGTGCGATCAACTGCGCCCGGGTGAAGGTGAACTACGTCCTCGGCCACGACTCGCACGGCCACCAGCTGGGCAGCGTGCAGGGCTGCTCCGGGGTCATCCAGACCTCGGCCGACGGCGAGCACGACACCGCGGCGAACATCTTCGGCATCATCGACGCCGAGTACACCGATCTGGGCGGCGGTGGCCAGCCAGCGCTGACCACGCACACCCAGGCCGTCCTGCAACCGCGGGTACGCCAGGCCGAGCATTTCGGTGACTCGTCCGGCATCCAGATCGTCGCCGGGGCGGCGGGGAACGGCGGCGCCGCGGTCGGCTACGTCGACAACAACGACTGGATCTCGTTCCGTCCGTACAACCTGACCGGCGTCCAGTCGTTCAGCGCCCGGGTCGGTGCACCGGCCGGCGGTGGCGGCACGTTGGAGTTGCGGGTCGACTCGCCCACCGGGCAGTTGGTCGGTTCG
This sequence comes from Micromonospora sp. NPDC005220, assembly GCF_040607895.1. Classification (NCBI taxonomy): domain Bacteria; kingdom Bacillati; phylum Actinomycetota; class Actinomycetes; order Micromonosporales; family Micromonosporaceae; genus Micromonospora; species Micromonospora sp. NPDC005220. The sequence continues at coordinate 2,732 of NZ_JBEXHP010000140.1, read as the reverse complement.
GCCACCGTGGTGCCCACCGGCGGGTACGCCAATTTCGCCACGGTCACCGGTGGGATCACCGCCCCGACCGGCACCCGAACCCTGTTCCTGGTCTTCAAGGGCACCGGCCCGTACTTCGACATTGACGAGTTCACCCTCTCCACCAGCCCCGGCGGTCCCGGCCCGGACCCGGATCCCGGAACGGGCACCAACCTGGCCCGGGGCAAGCCGGCGAGAGCGTCCAGCTTCGAGGGCGCGTTCGTCGCGGCCAACGCGTTCGACGGCGTGGCCGGCACCCGGTGGGGCAGCGCGTTCAGTGATCCACAGTGGATCGATGTGGACCTCGGCGCCTCGTACGCCATCAACCGGGTCAAGCTGACCTGGGAGGCGGCGTACGGCAGCGGATACCAGATCCAGACCTCGCCGGACGCTGTCAACTTCACCACGATCCGTACGGTGACCGGTGGCGACGGTGGGGTGGACGATCTGACCGGGCTCAGCGGGTCCGGCCGGTACATCAGGCTGCTCGGCACCACCCGGGGGACCGCCTGGGGCTACTCGCTGTTCGAGTTCGAGGTCTACGGCGGCACCGGCACGCCGACCGGCGGCAACCTGCTGCTGAACAAGCCCACGACGACGTCGAGCAACGAGGGGGCCGACGTGACCGGCGCCCAGGCGGTCGACGGCAGCCTCACCACCCGCTGGTCGAGCACGTTCTCCGATCCGCAGTGGATCCGGGTGGACCTCGGCAGCGCCACCGCGATCGGCCGGGTCAAGCTGAGCTGGGAGGCGGCGTACAGCAGCGCGTACCAGATTCAGACCTCGAATGACGGCACCACCTGGACCACAGTGAAGACGGTGACCGGCGCCGACGGCGGGGTGGACGAGCACACCGGGCTCGGCGCCAACGGTCGCTACCTGCGGATCTACGGCACCGCCCGGGGCACCGGATATGGCCACTCGCTCTGGGAGGTGGAGGCCTACACCAGCTGAACCACCACCGATGACGTGGCCGGCACGGTGATCCGTGCCGGCCACGCGCTTTCCCCCTCTTGTATATACCGACAGACGGTATATGCTTCCTGGCATGGCTGAGGCTCCACTGCGGGAACCGACGTTCCTGGTGCTCACCGCGCTGGCGGAGGCGCCCCTGCATGGGTACGCCGTCATCGAGGACGTGCTGCGCATCTCCGACGGGCGGGTGCGTCTGCGCGCCGGCACCCTCTACGCCGTCCTCGACCGGCTCCGCGCCGACGGTCTCATCGAGGTCGAGCGCGAAGAGGTGGTGCAGTCTCGACTGCGCCGCTACTACCGCCTCACCGCGCTGGGCGCGCGGCGGCTCACCGAAGAGGCGTCCCGGCTGCGACACAACGCGGACGCCGCCCGGGTGCGGCTGCGCCGCAGCGGCCTACTCACCGACGGAGGTGCGGCGTGAGCAGCGACGACCTGGAACGCCGCTACCGACGGCTGCTGGCCGTCTATCCGTGGGAACACCGTCGGCTGTACGAGGACGAGATGCTGGCCGTGCTCCTCGCCGGCGCGCGGCCGGGCCAGCGACGACCCGCCGCCGCCGACGTACGGAACCTGATCGGCGCCGGCTTGCGGGCGCGGCTGCGGGTGGGCGCACGGGGGTTCACCGAGCCGAGCTGGGCCGACGCGGCGACGGTGACCGGCCTGCTGGTCGCGGTGGTCCTGCTGGCCATCGCCGGGAAGGCACTGCTCGATCAGCTCGTCCGCCCGCCGGGCCTGCCGCCCGGGCTCGCGCCGATCAGCCCGGATCTCGTCGACTGGCTACGCGTCGCCGGTTGGGCGGGCGTCTGCGTGGCGGTGCTGCTCGGGTGGCGGTGGGTCGCCGCCGGTCTGGCCTGGGCCGGCGTGCTCGGCTGGGGCGCGCTCGTCGCCCCGCAAACGGGTGGCAACCCGACGTACGTGGTGGACATGCTGCCGCAGCTCGCCCTCGCCGTGGTGGCTGCCGCAGCGCTCACCGTGCCGGCGCCGCGCCGCCGGGCGATCGCGCTACTGGGCGTACGCCGACTGCTGGCGCTGCTGCTCGCGCCTGCCGCGATGGTCGCCCTGTTGGTGACGAACCGGGTAACCAGTCCCGCGTTCGCCCTTGTCGGCGGTGTGTCCTACCAGGTCTTCTACGACATCGAGGCGAGTAGTGAGCTGGTGCTCTGGCTCTACGTCGCGGGCCTGGCGGTCGCCGCGTTGGCGATGGTGGTCGCGGTGGCCACGCTCACCCCGGAGGTGCGCCGACGGATCGTCGTCATGCTCCTGCCCGTGGCGGCCCTCGCCCTGCTGATCGACAGCGCCCTCGCCGGTTGGGCCACCTCGACGATGAACATGGGGCACGCCATCCCCCTGGTGCCGACGCAGTGGGCGATGCTGGTGCTCGTCGCGCCGGTCACCTTCCTGGCCGGGGTCCTACTCGTGCGACGCCGGGAGGAGACCCTGCGCATGGTCGCCCTCGGCCGAAACGCGGACCGCGAGCAGCACAGCTAATCGTCGGCGACGGCCACCGGCTCCGAGCCGATGCAGCGCACCTTCAACTCGTACTCCCGGGTCGATCCTTCGAAGGTGACCTCGACGTCGTCGTCCGGGCCCCGGTCCACGTCGCGGACCCGGTAACCCTGCGCGGGCGCCCAGGAAACCAGGCGTACGCCGCCGACGCCGCACTCGGCGACGGCAGTGCCGCCGTCGGTGGCGAACCCCCGGCGCGCCCCGGCGCTGGCGCTCGGCGCTGGGCCCGTCGT
>NZ_JBEXHP010000139.1:0-12889 GCF_040607895.1 Micromonospora sp. NPDC005220 | reverse complement strand
TGATCTGGCACAACACCACCATCGGGGCACCGAACCCACGATCACTGATCGCCTACGACCATTGAGCAGCCAGAATTTAGGACTCAATCATCTAGTCGGACTCGACCCCGGTGCACCCGATCACGTGCGGCCGGTCCAAGGCTAGAAACAGGATGAACGCACCGGGTGGGTCTTTCACTGTCACCTTGCCCAGCCGGACGAGTTCCGTCCCGCAGTCCCGAAGTCGCTCCACGGCCTCCCGCAGCCCGATCGTCGGATAGCGAAGTGGGCGTGCGGGGCGAGACGACGTTGCGGCTCGACACAGCCGGCGTACTGAACGTTCCAGCCCTCGCAGCGTCGGAGGTTCTGCCAGAACCGATCGAGGAGTCGGGGGAAGTGCACGGCGTCCCATGCTGCGCGGCGGTAGTCGTACCTGGCCGGGTTGACGGGGGTGCCGTCGGGGCGGACCGGGCCGTACGAGTCGAGGGTGAGCGTGAGCCACATCGACGGTTGGTAGGTGGAGCCGTCCGGGGCGATGTAGGTCTTGCCGACGGTGCGCCGCTCGACCTTGCGCCGGGGCAGCTCGGGGGCATCTTGGCGCCGCTTGGTGGAACGCTTGCGCCGTGGGCCGGGATCGTCGTCCTGGTCCTCGTCGTCGGTGGCGTGCGGTGGTCCGACGCGCCCGCGAAGGCCCTCAGCGGCGATGGCTTCCTCTACCTCGCGGATGGCCTCGTCGAGGTCGGTCACCTGGTCCCACTGGGCCACGCGTACGGCCTCGTCGCGGGAGGCGTCCGGTACGACGGCGGGCGCGGATCTCCAGGCCGAGGTAGATCGCCATCAGCTCGACCGCTACGGCGTTTGCCCAGCCGATCCAGTCGGGTTGACCGTGGGCGACGGTCAGGTCGTGGACGTGGGTGAAGGCGGCGGCACCGGCCATGGTGCCGATGGCGAGCAGGATCAGCACCCGGACGCCGGACTCGGTGCGCTCGCGGATCATCGGCCACTGCCGCTGTCGCGGACCGTCAGGATGATGCAGATTCGCTGGCCGTTGAGGTCGCGGCGGCGGTTAACCATGTGCGCCAGGCCATGCAGGGCACCGGCGAGCCGGTCCGGGGAGCCGTTGAGTTCGATGTGCAGCGGCTTGAGGCGGTGGGTGCCGAGGAAGTAGCTCTTGAGGGACATCGGTTACCTCCGGGCAGGGGCGACGCGGGTACGGATGTGCTCGGGTGGCTCGCCGAGGGAGGCCACCGCTTCGGAGAGGCAGCGCCACAGCGCCCACGCCTCGTCCGAGGTCAGGTACATGCGGCGCCGGCCGCCACCGACGGCGAGATAGACCGGGTACGGGTCGGGCCGGGCGGGGTCGACGCGCACGGACACGGCAGTGCTGGTGGCGCCGTCGGTGCCGGGTGCGCGGAGCCGGTAGAAGGTTCGGCCGTCGGTCGGGGCGGTCACCGCGGCTCACCTCCGTCGGTGTCCCGGTCGAGGATGTTCAGCAGCGAGTCGGGCAGCAGTGGTCCGCGACGCTGCCGAGGCAGGGGCGGCCGGGTTGGCTCGGTGGCGGTTTCCCGGCCGACCTGGGCGAGGATGTCCGCCGCGTCGGCCGGCGCCGGGTACTCGGCGGCCAACTCCCGAATGTGGTCGTCGGAGATGAAGGAGAAGCGGACCCGGGCCGGCTCGGGGATGCCGTCGAGGATCACGTAGCCGACACCCTTGGCCCAGCGGGGCATCTGGTCGGCGAGGGCACCTCGGTTGCGGGCGCCGTCGCCCAACACGAGGTCGACCTGAGCGGCCTCGGTCAGGCCGAGGGCGATCCGGGTCGGGAACAGGTCCCGGAACGGCAGAACCTCCTTGCGGGGGTCCTGCAACGCGGCTACCACCAGGACGCCAACGCCGGCACCCTGCGACAGCAGCAGCCCGAGCGACCCGGCGATGCGCTTGCGCAGTTCGACGTCCTGGAGGTAGGCGGTCAGTGCCGCCATCTCGTCGATGACGACCACGACCAGGGGGTCAGCCAGGGTCGGAGTGTGGACCCGCACCGCGCCGGCAAGCCGGGTCTGCCGCTCCCGCATCACCGTCACGGCCTCGTCGAGCAGGTCGGCCATGGCCTCAAACGACTTGCAGGCGAACCGGGCGAACAACGGCCGACCCATGGCGAATTCCATGCCGCCCTTGGGATCGATCACCCAGAGCCGGACCAGCCCGGAGGAGATCCCGCCGGCCACGACGCGGACCAGCGACCACAGCACCGAGCCCTTCCCGGAGCGGGTAGCACCGCCGATGAGAACGTGGGTGGCAAGCAGGTGCAGGCCCCAGTGCCGCAGGTCTTCCCGTCGAGCCAGCGGGAGCGCCGTGAAGTCGGGCACCGACGGGACGTCGAAGGGGTCGACCAGGGTGCGCAGTGCATCTGTGCGGACCACCACCAGGTAGACCACCGACGGCCGGTCCCAGAACCGCAGCCGGTCCACCGCGCCCAGGACCAGCGCCCAGTAGCCCGACCGGATCGGCGGGTCATCGGGACGCTCGGAGTAGACCCGGGCGTGCCGCCGGCCGAAGGCGTACGCCAGGTTCGCCGTTGCCTTCTGGAACTCCTCGGGTGTCTGGCCGCGGACCATGCGGATGGTCAGCACGTCGAGCGCCTGATCCGATCGGACCCGCAGTAGCTCCGGCAGGACCGTCCGATGGTCGTACACCTTGGCCAGGCCGCAGAGGGTCATTGCCTCGCGCCAGGCCCGTCGGTAGACGAAGAGTTGGCGGAACCGGCCGAGGATCGGGCCGGCGCACCATGTCCACCAGGACGATTCGTGCCGCCACCGCCACAGCGCCGACACGGCGGCGGCCAGGACCACGGGCACGATCACGCCGGCCCGGCCGAACTGGCGGTAGAGGCTCACGCCGGCCACGATCAGGCCGACGGCGACCGGGTGGCGAAGCCACCACCACAGGCCCCGCCACAGCCACCGCAACACCAGGCCGAACGCGATCAGCCATACCGGCAGCTCCAGGCGACGCGGGCGGATCACCATCAGGTCACCGGCGGTAGTCATCACGACCTCGCCACGCGGCCGGCGCATCATCGCGCACCCGCCACTGTGGGCCGCCGCAGGACGGCGGGCATACGCTTGGACATGTCACTACCTCTCTCGACAGAGCAGGGGAAAGAGACAGAGGGCGGGGCTGCCGTCCGCCAAGACCTGACAGCCCCGCCCCCACCAGATGCGACTACTGCGCCGCTTTCGCAGCCACGCCCGCCGGGGCACGCATCCCGGTCGCCCGCAGCGAATACGCCATCCGACCGTTGTTGCCCACCTACGGCGTGACGGTCATGCCGTCGAACTCCACCGCCTCGAACAGGCCACCCGTCGGCGGCACCGGCTGGTAGTCCGCCGAGATCTTCACCGTCGTCTCCCGCGACCGCTTCCCCAGCTCCGGATCCAGGTCCATCACCCGGACCTGCCACACCCGCTGGCCGGTCAGCTTGTCCTTCGCCGGGCTACGCCGACCGGTCTTCTCGTCGTAGTCCTCGACCTCACCCAGAGACTCGGGCACCAACGCGCACCCCGCCGGGAACACGTCCTCACACCGCACCGCGAACCTCGTGCCGCCTCGCAGAGCCATCGCTCAACCTCCAACTTGTCAACTTGTCTGCCAAGTTGGTCCAACGTAGACGGCACTTGGCAGACAAGTCAATGACCGACCTTGAGCAGGTTCTTAGTGAACCTCAAAAAGATCTTCGTGCTTGCCGATGAGGTCAGGCCTAGGCCTCTCGTTAATCCTCCGTGCGCAGTGCAGTCCCCCGCGCTGCGCACCAAAGAGGGCGGGGGCGATGCGAAGGGAGCCGGTAATGGGCCTGATCTGCCTTGATGCCGGTACGGAGGCGAGACACGGCCCTGGCCGACCGTCTCGTGGCCGCGGGATCTCGAAGACACGGGAAGGGGCCGTGTCGACGGCCGGCGGGGTAGTCACGTGAAGGAGCAGCCCGAGGACCTGGCGGATCTGATTCGCAGCCGGCAGGACCGGTACTTCCGCGACCACGTGGACGAGGTCCTTGCTGCAGCAATCTACCGCCACGGGCGTCACCTCGGCGAGGACCTAACCCAGCAAGCGTTCTTGCGGGTCTTCAAGAGTTACGACTGGCGTACGGGGGTGCCCCCAGTCGCGTACGTGCGCAAGGCATTGAAGTGTGCCTTCATCGATCTCTGCAGGAGGGTGCAGAGCCGGGGCGAGGTCCTTACGGACGAGCCACCAACGCCGAGCGAGTCGGCGGAGTGGGCAAGCGATATCGACGTGGACGAGGAGGTCCGCCATGCGATAGCCCAACTACCATCGCGACAGCAACAGCTGATTAAAGCGGTGTACTACGAAGGCAAAAAGCTGTCTGAATTCGCGCGCGAGAACCACCTTAGCGAGAAGGTGGTGCACAACTACCACCATCTCGCAAAGCGTGCGTTGAAGGACCAGCTGGCGCACTTGGTGGGAACCACCGGTAAGGAGGGGCGAAATGGGCGTTGAGGAGCGCCTCAAGAAGGACGCCGAGGCCCTTGCCCGAGCGGTAGCCCGAGTGGACAAGGACGCTCTCCTTGCTCGGACCTTCGACGCGCTGGACGAGGGTTCGGTTCACGGAGAGTCTTTGGAGAACGACTGGTCCGGCTCCGCGCTTGGCGAGGGAATTCGCCCAAGCGCCGAGCCGGTTGCGAACGTCGCGTTGGGGGCCCGGCTGCTTGCAGCCGGGCCTCCGGCCCCGCCTGATTCGGACCAGGATCAGAAAGCTGACGCAATGAACAAGGCCACGAATCCAGTTGGGGAACTTGTTCACCTGCTCGGTCATGTCCGGGCAATCGCTCCAGTAGCTCGACGTATCGCCGAGATACTGGAGTTGCTGGACAGGCCAAGGCTGGCATGGTCCTGGTGGAACCTCGCGGCGGAGATCGGGGATGCCGATGCAATTGAGTACGTAAGTCTTACTTGCACTGCACCGGATCAATCAATTCCAACCCAAAGAGCCGATAATCTTACCGCGGAAACGAGGAAATTAGCCTGTGAGATAAACGTCAGAGAAACACTTCTTGCACATGGATACGTTTCGAGTGAGAACTTCGAGCGTATAGCAGCCGAGCATCCGATTGCCGAGTGGTTGGCTTCAGGTTCGTCTGATCAGCGAATCTTGGAGTTGCTTCGGGGGCCGCAAACGGATGCTCCTGCAGTTCTGACATGCCGGTATGGCTTTGCATCTTGGGTTGGCACCGCTGAAGAGGCGGTCCATTCGCCCTCTCCTGAGACGCAAGTGCAGTACCCGAAACAAGAAGAGTCCGTAGATGCTCCTTCCGTAGCAGAACTCGAAGACTTGGTGCGGTGGTAGCGATGATTAGGAGCCTGATTGGAGATCACTTGAAAACTCATTCGATTTTGGCTAGCCGATACCTGCCAGCCTTTATCCTATCGCTAGTGACGATCTTGGCAGCCATGGTCACGCTTTGGGTTGACTTCGCTCCCTTGACGCCGGTTACCGAACCGCGCAACTAATGCAGGTCGCCCCGGGTCGTCCGCAAGCGGTCGACCCGGGGCGCCATCCCCTTTGCTAACCCTTATTGCCGACCCGTGAGGGCGCTAGCGACACGCAAGGCGTATGCGAACACCCGTAAGACCGTCGACTGGTCCTCGTATCCAGTCAGGGACACCAGCTCTGCAACGGACTCAACGGCGATAGCACTGGAATCGAGGGCCCTCCCAACCTTCTCCGACCGACTAACTTTGGTGACATTCTCTTCGATCGAGCCCTGTGGCTCCTGTTTCTCAGACACCGGTGATCTGAGAACTCGTACACCTCCAGAAACGTTCGGAGGCAACGGACCTCACGTCTGCCCAATGTTGTTTGAATCACTGGAGCTTGGCGATTAGTTCGATGACCTATTAGGGGAATCACCATGCATGCCTCCGGCGCTGCGCACGAACAGGTGCGCTAAGTTCCTCTCGATGGCATCAAGGCTGGCGTTGCTGGGTAACGTCGGCCTCATGACTTGGAGCCAACCCGGAGCCTCGGCTGGCACTCACTCGCGTCTGCCTGGGCTCAATGACAAGACGGTCGAAGCGCTGGGCGAATTGAGCAAGGCCCTGGAGACGATCCATCGGGTGCGGGGGCACCTCTACTCGGCGCACCAACTCGTCGGCGGCGCGGATCTCACCCTTGACCGGGTGGTGAAGCTGCTCCGCGAGGCCGGGCACGACGAGATGGCAGACCGGGTCGAGCGCGAGCTGTTGGGGCGCAACGTGCTACCCGGCCGGTGGACGTTCCAGATCGTGGAGGAGTTCGACGACGGCTACTACGCCGCGTTCCAGGAGATCGAGCGGGACGCGCGGGAGAAGTTGGCCGGCGGTCGGCGGCACATCTTCGAGGCGGAGATGAAGGAGCGGCGGCGTACCCACGGGATGCCGGGGCACGAAGCTACGCCGTAGCGCTGCCGTCGAAGCCGTTCGGGATTATCGAGGCCAGGGCGTTGGCCCGGGCCTCGATAATCCTCATTCGTGCCTGATACTCGGCCGGTTCCCGGTGCGCGGCCTGGCTGGTCACCTGACCGGGCCACTTGCGGTAGAGCAGCCCGTACTCCCGGGTGAAGTAGCCCGCACTGACCGCGTTCGCGGCGAGCAGGAGACCAGTGTCCTCGGAGGCCGGCAGCGCCATCCAACCACCCAAGGCGAAGACGAGATCCCGCCGCAGGCACAGCGTCGCCGGGTGCACCGATGCCCGGTAGTCGTTGGCCCGCCAAAACGACAGAACCGCGCCGCGGTCGATGACCCCGCCGGCAGGGTCCTTGTCCCATCCGGCGGTCGACCCGTTCGGCAGCAGATCGAGTACCCGCGAGGTGGTCCAGCCGATCTGCGGGTGCGCGTCAAACGCGGCGATGTCCCGGGCGAGCGCACCCGGGGTCAACTGGTCGTCAGCATCCAGCACCTTGATGAGGTCCCCGGAGACCCGGGCAAGCGCGAGGGTACGGGCAACCCCAGGCCCGCCGGGACGGCCGGTGCCGAGGCTGATCCGGGGATCGTCGGGCAGCGCGTCGACCAGGGCGTCGGTCTGCCCGTCTTCCTGGACGAGCCATTCCCAGTCCCAGCCGTCAGGCATCTCTTGCTTGGCCAACGACTCGTAGGCGCCAGCCAGGTGCTCGATGCTGGGCGCGTGGACCGGGGTGATGACCGAGACGAGCTGCGTCAAGTTTTCCACCGCTGGAGTCTGTGGGAGTAGACAAGCTCGGTGCGGTCGCCCGGCATCACCACGTCGGCGACCTCGACGATCCGGCCGGTGGTGTCGGTGGAAGTCTTCCGCACGGTGAGCACGGAGACGCCCGGGTCGATGTCCAGCAACTCGGCCTCGTCCGGCGACGGCGGACGTGCCCGGATCTCGTCGTCGATCCGGTCCAGCTCGATGCCGAGCGTGTAGAGCTGATGCTGTGTACCGCCGGGCCACGGTTCCTTACTCTCGTCGAGCAAGTCCGGGTTCGCGGCCACCAGGTCGTAAGGCAGATAGGAGTACGACATGGTCAGCGGCGCGTTCTCGTGCTTCGAGGACGTCCAGTAGACCCGGCGCAGCAGCGGCGTACCCGGCTCGACCTGCAAGGCCGCCGCCATCTCCGCATCAGCTTCCACCCGGGAGTACTCGGCGTGAAACTTAAGATCATCGACGGTCAGGCCAGTGTCATGCTCGGTGGCGCCGGTCTTGAGCCGCTCGTCCTCGCCGAGCAGGACGCGTTCCTTCTCCCACTGGTACCGCTCGCTGTTGCGGCGGCGTACCCGCTGGCGGGGTGCCCGCACGTAAGTGCCGCGCCCCTGCTCCGCGCGGACCAGGCCCCATTCCCGGAGCTGCCGGATGGCGTTGCGGACGCTCGTGCGCGACAGGCCCGAGGTCTCGGCCAACTCGGTCTCGCTCGGCATCAGCGTCCCGGGAGCCAGCTCACCGCCCATGATCTTCGCCCGCAACTCTTCGGCGAGTTGCAGGTAGCGAGGGCGCCAGTCCCGGCCATGCACACCGGTCACCGTACCCCCTAGACGTTCCAACGTCTGCCAGGTGGTCCCGCCGGCCGGCCGCTCCGGCACCGGGGGCACGACGACAGCCGGTCGCGGTTGTCGCCCAGGGCGTGACCCGGGGGTACGAGGAAAAGCCCCACCCGGACGTCTGTTGGTGTTCACCGCGTCTCCCCCGCCTGCTCGCCTCCATGAGCCTGGGTCAGCATCTCCAGGCGGGCGTGCGTCAGCTCGTCAATGAGCCGGTCCACCTGCGCGCCGAACAGAAGCGCGGTCTGCGTCGCGCCGTAACGGGTCACATCGAGCTTCACGGCCAGGTCCCGCCGGGCAAAGCGGTCCACGAGCAGTTGAACAGAGACCCACCCACTGCGCTCCCGTCCGATCGTGGCGTGCAGCCCTCGGTGCATCGGATCGTTCGGTCCGCAGCCCCGACACCACACCGGGCACCCGACCGCAGCGGTCGACGACGGCGGTTGGTCCCCTGGGAGTGGGACGACTTCACTCATCGTCGGCCTTCAGCTCTCCGAGTACCTGCTTCACCAGGGCGCCAAGTTGCTCGGCCAGTTCGATCGCCTGTAGCAACGACAACTCGGCCCAGGCGATCCCGCTACGGCACGTAACGTGAACACCGACCAGGGCGCCATCCAAAGCCTCAGCACCGATGAGGTACGTGACGACCAGGCCGGCCGCACGGCCGTCGCCAACTCGCTGCATCGGGCCGCGATGACGGCGGGCCATATGCGCCATCACCGGCGGCACCAGATAGCCGCAGCGTTCCGGGTCGCACCAGTCCGGGTGGCTCGTGACCGTAGACGGCTTGTTCGTACGGCTCACCGCGGCCACCGCCCGCCGTTGCCTTGGTGGAGCTGCGCCCGGGTCGTCAGCGGCGCAAACCGGAGCATGGGCAACTCACGGGTTACCCCGGCGGACCACCGCCGCGAGATCGTCGCAGAAGCCGTGCGTGGACCTGCCGGCTGCTGACTGCTCGCATTCAGGGCAACTGGTCGTCTCCAGATCCGCCACGACGAGAACCAGCGGCTCCGGCGATGAGAACCAGACATCGCACCTCCACCTCCACAGGTAGACGGGGACCGGTGGCCAGCCACGGGGGAATGCGGCCAGCCACCGGCCCGGATGAAGGCGCGGCGCACCGTCCGACGCCGGACGGGTCGGGTATCGCCGAGCCAACTTGTACGCGCGACTACCGCAACCGGTCCGTCAGGACGCCGCGCATCGGGTGCGACCAGGGCCGGCGCGAGGCCACCCCTGACACGAGCCGTCACCCCAGCCGCACACCAGGAAACGTATCTACAAGTGGACGAGTTGTCTAGACGTCGAAACGGGTCACTTGGTTGGCACTTGGTAAGACAAGTGCCGGGTACGGTGAGCAGGTGCCCACCCCGCACTACGGCCAGCCCCGCTACCGCGTCATCGCCGACGAGTTGAAAGCGCGCATCGAGAGCGGCGTCATCCCGCCCGGAGCCCTCTTGCCGGCTGAGAGCGCGCTCGGCGCCGAATTCCAGGCAGCGCGTGGCACGGTGCGTCAGGCGATAGCCGCGTTACGCGAGGCGGGCTTGGTGGCCACCGAACACGGCCGAGGAACCTATGCGACCCCCCGCCAGCACGAGCGTGGGCTAGACGAGGGTTCCGAGACGGAAACGCAACAGCGCCAGGTCGCCGCTGACGCAGAGCTTGCAGCCCTATTCGCTGTCGAGGTGGGCACGGCCCTGATGGAACAACAGCGCCTTACTAGAACAAACGGGGCAGTCGGAACAGTCGTCAGAACCTACCGACTGCTTCAGATAAAGCGATAGAGCAGGTTCGCACCTTCGATGCCTCCTCAAGGCGGCCCGACAAGCGGGCCGCACGCGCCGCCGCCGGGCCGCGCGGCCCGGCCCCTCTGCGTTGCCAGGGCCGGACCACGCCCAACGCCCGGCGGCTGGCGCGGACAGCGGGAGCCCGAGCGGGCCTAGCCATGCCGCAACGCAATCTTCAGACTGAAGCCGTAGCCGATATGACTTCCACGAGACTGCCACCGATTACGTAAGTGGGGTCTTCTGGTTTCAAAGGCTTCAAGCCAGATGCGGCAAAGAAGGCCATTCGCTCAGAGGGTTCCGAGGTTAGGCCCGGGTAGCCGCCGACGTGCGTGCATCCGGCCTCGACGGCTTCCCTCGCGAATCGACTCAGCAGGGCCTTGCCAACCCCTCGTCGCCGCTTGCTGGGTATCACGCCAAGTCGGTCGATCCATGCCTGTGGCCCCGTCCCCAGGTCTGTCGGCGCGACGGTCTCATTGAATCCGATATCCAGTCGACCATGAATTGCACCCATAGCCGACCCGGCAGGGTCTTCGGCGATGAGAGCTAGGTCAAAGACCTCCTCGCCTAGGTATTCGTCGAATTCGACATGCAGTCTTGACTGCTCGAAAATCCTGCGAAGAATTGGGTTCTCGCCGGTCAAGGCTGGCCGGATCAAGAGAGGGGACACTTGGACCTACCTATCCGACTTTCGTAGGCCAATGATGAGCCCCAAGACTGCAAGAGCAAAACCGATCGCCTTGAGTTGATCGTCAACGAGCTTGTAAGGATCGAATACTGCGTCGTCGACTGTGGCGACATTCGTTCCATGTAGCGCAGCGGCCACGACCAGGTAAGTAGCGATTGCATAGACAACGGCCACCCGCCGGGCCTCACCTCGCCTGAGACTGACCTTTGATTCATCGGTGTCGTTGTCAACCCCAACCAAAAGCCCGGCAGCCTGTCGACCTTCCTCAGACGCTGCAAAACGGTCGAACGCTGCCGCCAACTCTAGGTCGTCTTCGGGGAGAGCGATCGCCTCGTCGTCCTCGTCGAATGCCGACGCGGCAAAAAGCTCGAAGTCATCCCGCAAGTTAGAGAGAACTGGAGCCGGCGTTGTGGAGATCGTTCGGTGCAGAGATTCCTGGAATTCTTCGTTGGTTGCAACAGCTCGAACCGACCGTTGGACCTTTACCCGGACCTGCGACTTGCCTGCCAGCGTCCTAGAAGCGTCCCGTACTTGCTCGACCAGGGTTGGGTCTGCGGTGAAGGAACGCAACATCTCCTGCATGCGGACCTGGATGTCCGGGTTCGCCGCAAGCGCCCGCGACGCCTCTTCCACCTGTTCGGCGAAGCGTGGGTTCGCAGAGAAGACTTCGAATGCCTCCTGCATACGCTCCTGGACGTGTGGGCTGCCTGCAAGGGTGCGGGACGCCTCCTGCACCTGTTCGGCCAGTCTCGGGTTCGTCGCAAGGGCCTGCATCATCTCTCGAAGACGGGCCCGGACGTGTGGCGTCGACATCAGCGTATGGGCAGCCTCGCGGGCTTGCCCCGTGGCGAGTTGCTCTCTTGCGAGGAGCCGCGATACCTCCCTCAACCGTGCGAGGAACGTAGGGGTAAGGACGGAGCGCAAGCGGCGTAGGTCCTCTGGCCCGAATGGCACGTGCCCTCCAAAGGCGGACAGCTGACAACCGGTGAGACTCCAGACGCTACCCCGCGCCAGTGCTTGTTGCTGCGTCAGCGACGTCGGCGTGGGAGCTGCTGCTGCCATCTGCCCAATCATCGATCAGCCGATTGACCAGGTAGTCGTAAACGGGCTTCAGTGTGTCAGGGGGCAGGTCAGGGTCTGCAATCTTGGCGTACATCGCCCGGATGCGAGCTTCACGTACCTCACGCGGATCGTTGTTGGCCGGCCCAGAGAGATACCGACGAAGGTCAAGGGCATCCTTGACGGCGTAGAGCAGCTGGCTCATCTTGAACGACCGAGTCAGGCCCTTAGCCGTCATGACCACCATGGGTGTCATCGTTCGAGCGTGGTGCGCTTCCGCATAGGCGACGAACAGGTCATTCGGCACTCCGTCAGCTCGGGCGACGGCACCGGCGACTAGGCCGACGCAAGCATCAGCCAAGCGAACGGGTGATCGGCGTGTCCACGGGTCCGAGGGCCGCTCGGTGAGGGTGTGATCGGGCGTTACGTGTCGCAGCAAGGACGCTGGGTTCGCGTGTACGAAGTAGGTCGAGGCTGGCACGTACAGTCGCTCGTAGAGGTCGCTGACCACCGATCCGCTGGTCTCGGTGTCGATCCGCTCTGCCATCTGCGGGATGGTCGGGATCCCGGTGCTCGGAGCGCCCAGGGCCGAGAGCGCCTCTTTGACTACCTCGTGAGGAACAACCTCAGCCCTGTCCAGGAAGGCTAGGAGCTTGCTGCTCGCCCTAAGGTGTTCCGTCTTCAAGCGGGCGACTACATCGGGGCTGTGCAGGCAGTACAACGCGAGGATGCACGCCTCTAGTGAAGATCTCCCCAGCAGAGCTGCTGCCTCGCGGTGACGACCACGTACGGCCCGCCGCGTCTGCTTCTGAAGCCATAGCAAACGCAGCAGGGCGAGCCGTGACACGTCCCTCGGGGTGGTCGCATCATCTGTCGGCCATGGTTCACGAGTTGCCAGGCGACGAGCCGTTTTGCGAACGCGCCACCGCCGCACCGGGTCTGGATACGGCAGCAGACTTCGGACGGACACCACGAGTGCACGCATGATCGGACTCACACGTTCGAGGGTGCCAGGTGTAAGCATCACCCAGCACCCCATATTGGCCCGCCTAGCCGGGGCAGCAGCGAGGCAGCGAGAAGGCAGCGCAACCTCTGATCCGGATCGGTACCGAACGCCGAGCGACGGCGGCCGGTACCTGCTCGTCGACATGATCCGTTACCAGTCCGCAGCAACCGGCAACTTTAGTCCCTCTCCCCCCTGCGGGGGTCAGCTGAGCTACCCCCGTTTTCATGGAGCTTCTTAATCATGGTCTGATGGCCATGGGGAGGAAGTTTCTGTGGCGGCACCGAAGAAGTACCCCGATGAGCTGCGTCAGCGCGCTGTGCGTTTGTACCG
>NZ_JBEXHP010000138.1:0-13134 GCF_040607895.1 Micromonospora sp. NPDC005220 | reverse complement strand
AGACCGGGATGCTCGCCAGGGTCGCGTCGCGGGCGTCGGCGGCCGCAGCGGCCAACTCGGCGGCGCTGCCGAACCGGTCCTCCGGACGCTTGGCCAGCGCGCGGGCCACCACGGCGGCGACCGCCGGGGGAGTGTCCGCCGGCAGCGCCGCCGGGTCCTCCTGGGCGTGCCGGAGCGCCACCGCGAGGGGGTTGTCACCGTGGAAGGGCGGCTGCCCGGCAAGGCAGAAGTACGCCACCGCGCCGAGCGCGTAGATGTCGGTGGCGGCCGAGACCGGCTGCCCGGTGGCCTGCTCGGGGGACATGTACGAGGCGGTGCCGAGCACCATGTTCGCGGCGGTGAGCCCGGCCATGTTGCGGGACCGGGCGATGCCGAAGTCGACGAGCACCACAGTGCCGTCGGCCTTGACCAGCAGGTTGCCCGGCTTCACGTCGCGGTGCACGATGCCGGTGAGGTGGGCGGTGTGCAGCGCGTCCGCGGCCTGGGCCAGCACCGACATGGTGGTGGCCGGATCCAGCCGCCCCACCGTGCGCACCCGGGCCGACAACGGCTCGCCTTCGACGTACTCCATCACCAGGTAGTCGACCTGGCTGCCGTCGTCGAGCGCGGCCTGCCCCACGTCGTGCACCGGAACCACGCCGGGGTGCCGCAGCGCGGCCAGCATCCGGGCCTCGGCCCGGAACCGGGCGGTGAACTCCGGATCGGCGACCAGCGACGGCAGCAGCACCTTCACCGCGACCTCGCGTTCCAGCAGCACGTCCGTGCCGCGCCAGACCGCGCCCATCCCACCCGTCGCCACCCGCTCGCCCAGCCGGTACCGGTCGCCGAGCAACACTCCCCGTGTCAACACCGGGCCCACCGTACCGGCCGACGCCGATGGGATTGATCCACCCTGGGGGTCCCGCCGGGGCGAGCGAGCGGCCGTCGCGCGCCGGGCCGACTACGCTGGCGGGGGTTCGTCCCACGGGGACTTCAGCGGCGAGGGGAGACGCGGCATGGCGTGGAGCTGGCGGTACGAGGGCACGGACGGCCAGACGGTCGAGGGACCGGCGGAGTCGTTCGGCAGCCAGGCCGACGCCGAATCCTGGATCGGTCAGACCTGGCGGGAGCTCGCGGCGTCCGGCGTCACCTCGGTCGCGCTCGTGGAGGACGACCGGGTGGAGTACCGGATGAGCCTGCTGCCCACGGCCGAGTGATGGCCTACGACCGCCCGGGCGGCGACGGGCTGGTCCTCGGCGTACCCAAAGCGGCGTTCCGGCCCAGCCCGGTCTTCCTCGGCCTGGTCGCCCTCTTCGTGCTCAGCGGGGTGCTGACCTGGAACGGGTATGGCAGCGCCCGGTTCAACGTGTTCCTCTTCGTGGTGTCCGGCTGGCTGGTGTCGCTCTGCCTGCACGAGTACGCCCACGCGGTGGTGGCCTACCGGGCCGGCGACCGGGACATCGCGCACCGCGGCTACCTGACGCTCAACCCGTTCAAGTACACCCACCCGTTGCTGTCGATCGTGCTGCCGGTGGTGGTGGTGCTGCTCGGCGGCATCGGCCTGCCGGGCGGCGCGGTCTGGGTGGACCGGCACGCCATCCCGGGCCGACTGCGGCACACCCTGGTCAGCCTCGCCGGCCCGGCGACCAACGTGTTGTTCACGCTGGTGCTGGTGGCGGCGGTGCGGTTCGGCACCCGGTCGGATGGTCCGGTGGAGTTCTGGGCCGGGCTGGCGCTGCTCGCCTTCCTCCAGCTCACCGCCAGTGTGCTGAACCTGCTGCCGGTGCCCGGCCTGGACGGCGGCAACATGATCCAGCCGTGGCTCAACCCGCAGTGGCGCAAGATGTACGACCTGTTCGCGCCGTACGGCTTCATCCTGCTCTTCGCGCTGCTGTGGAATCCGCGCGTCGGCGGTTGGTTCTTCGACGCGGTCTTCGCGGTCGGTGACCTGCTCGGTCTGCCGTCGTGGCTCTACGCCACCGGCCTGGAGCTGATCCGCTTCTGGCAGAGCTGACC
Organism: Micromonospora sp. NPDC005220; assembly: GCF_040607895.1. NCBI lineage: Bacteria > Bacillati > Actinomycetota > Actinomycetes > Micromonosporales > Micromonosporaceae > Micromonospora > Micromonospora sp. NPDC005220. The sequence goes on along the minus strand of NZ_JBEXHP010000138.1, from coordinate 11,139 downwards.
GGTCCGGCCGGCGCGACACCCTCGCGCCGGCCGGACCGGAACGGCGTCAGGGACGCTGCGCGGGGGACTCGGTCTTCGCCGGGTCCCGCTCGACGATCGGCCCGACGATGTCGTCGATCGCCTTGAGCAGGTCGGCGTCGAGCTTCACGCCGGCCGCCTTCACGTTGTCGTGCACCTGCTCGGGGCGGGACGCGCCGATGATCGCCGACGAGACGTTCGGGTTCTGCAGCACCCACGCCACGGCGAGCTGGGCCATGCTGAGCCCGGCCTGCTCGGCGAGGGGCTTGAGCTGCTGAACCCGGGTCAGCACGTCGTCGTTCATGAACCGCGAGATGAAGCCCGCACCCGACTTCTCGTCGGTGGCGCGGGAACCGGCCGGCGGCGGCTGGCCCGGCAGGTACTTGCCGGAGAGCACACCCTGCGCCATCGGCGACCAGACGATCTGCCCGATGCCCAGCTCCTCGCTGGCCGGCACGACCTCAGCCTCGATGACCCGCCAGAGCAGCGAATACTGCGGTTGGTTGGAGACCAGCGGGATGTGCAGCTCCCGGGCGAGCGGGTGGGCGGCGCGCAGCTGGGCGGCCGTCCACTCGGAGACGCCGATGTAGTGCGCCTTGCCGGAGTGGACGACGTCGGCGAACGCCTCCATCGTCTCCTCCAGCGGGGTGCTGCTGTCGTAGCGGTGGGCCTGGTAGAGGTCCACGTAGTCGGTGCGCAGTCGGCGCAGCGAGCCGTTGATCGACTCCATGATGTGCTTGCGGGACAGGCCACGGTCGTTGCGGCCGGGCCCGGTCGGCCAGTAGACCTTGGTGAAGATCTCCAGGCCCTCACGGCGCTCGTTCTGCAACGCCCGGCCGAGCACGTCCTCGGCCCGGGTGCCGGCGTACACGTCGGCGGTGTCGAAGGTGGTGATCCCCGCGTCGAGGGCGGCCCGGACGCAGGCGAACGCCGCGTCCTCCTCGACCTGCGAACCGTGGGTGATCCAATTGCCGTACGAGATCTCGCTGACCATCAGGCCGGAACGGCCCAGGTGTCGGAATTCCATGTACCGACCCTAACTCCGGTGGATCACCGGTGCCGACCGGCTGCTCAGAGCACCGGGTTGGCGTCGGTGAGCAGCCGGTCGATTTCCTCCAGCACCTCGGCGCGGTCGCGGTGCACCGGGTCGATGAGCGGCACGCCGCGCCGGTCCAGCGCACCCCACCGCCCGTTGCCGCTCTGCACCAGGAACGCCACCGGGTGGATGACCAGCATCGGGTGCGCCGGCGGGACCAGCACCGTGCCAGTGCGGTCCACCACGCCCCGCCGACCCGCCACGTCGACCACGGCGAGCCCTTCGTCGGTGAAACCGTCGATCTGCTGGCCGTCGGCCAACTCGGTGACGAAGGCGTGGTAGCGGGTGGGCACGATGACCCGGCCGGTCCGGTCGACCGCCCCCCACCCCTCGCGCCGCACCGCGGCCAGCCCGCGCCGGAACGGTCGTACCTCGGCGAAGTTGGGCGCGACCTGCACCGCGCCGGTCGCGTCGATCGCCGTCCAACCACCCTCGCCGACCACCCAGGCCAGGCCGTCGCTGAACGGACGCGCGGCCCGGAAGGACGGCGGGATCACCGTCGTACCGAGCAGGTTGATCAGCGACCAGCGGTCGGTGTCCGGCCGGCGGACCCAGGCCAACCCGTCGTGGAAGGGCTGCGCCTCGGCGTACCGGGCGGGAATGACCACGTCGCCGTCCTGGCTGGTGTAACCCCACAGCGACCCGTCCTGGTCCGGCACCGGGGGCCGGTCCCGGTCGAGCACCTCGTCCCGACCCCGGGGGTACGGCCCGAAGCCGTCCGCCTCGGCCCGGACGGTGACCGCGTCGAGGGCCACCCGGACCCGGTCCAGCAGTTCGGGGTCGCCCGCGCCGCGCAGGTCGAGCGCCTTCTCGAAGTGCTCGCAGGCCTCCATCAGCCGCCCCTGGTCGTAACAGGACCGGCCGGCGTGCTCGTGCAGCGCGGCCCGCAACCGGTCCGGCAACTCGACCGAGTTCGCCTGGGCGAAGAGCTGGTCCGCCTCGGCGAAGTCGCCACGCCAGCGCAGCACGTGCGCCAGCCGGGCCTGGGCCAGCGCCGTCCGGCGTAGCTCGCCGGTGGCCTCGGCGTAGGTGAGGGCGAGCCGACCGTCGGCCAGCGCGTCGTCCAGGTCGCCGAGAATCCGGGAGGCCACCGCCCGCAGGCTGAGCAGCCGGGCCCGGGCGCGGTTGTCGACCGCCGAGCCCAACTTCTCGGTCAGCCGTCGCCGGATGGCCCGCAGGTCGTCCGGCTCCGTCAGATCCTCACGCAGGGTGACCGGGTCCAACCGCCAGCGGTACGCGGCCAGAACCTGCTCCGGGTCGCCCGGATCGGCCAGCGACGGGCGGGTCACCACCGGCGGTGCGTCGTCGGGTGGCGCGGACACCGGCACGTTCTCGCCGTCCGAGCCGCTTCTCGGGCCGGGTACGGCCGAGGCGGGTGGCCCGGACGTCGGCTCTACCGCCGCCGGCGGCGCGGAGATGGGCGCTGGTGGTCCGGAGATGGGCGCTGGCGGCGCGGAGACGGGCGCTGCGGGGGGCGGTGGTGTCGAGGCCGGTGGCGCGGAGATGGGCACTGCCGAGACCGGCGCCGGCGAGACGGGCGTAGGCGGTGCGGACACCGGTGCTACGGAGTACGGCTGCGCTGCCGCGGGTGGTGCGGACACCGGGGCTGCGCTCGGTGTCGGTGGCGCGGAGACCGGCGCTGCGGCGGGCGCCGGTGGCGCGGAGACGGGCGCTGCGGGCGGCGCCGACACCGGCGGCGCCGGGGGAGCGGAGACCGGCGTGGCCGAGACGGGCGGCGCGGAGATCGGCCGGGCGGAGAACGGCGGCGCCGAGACGGGCGGGTTCGTGGCGTCCGCAGACGTCACTAACCGCGCATCGTCGACCGGCCACTCGTCGGCTCGCGAGCCATCGACCGGGCTCGTGCTCGGATCGTCGGTCGGGTCGGCCGCCTCGTCGGGTGGCGCGAAGTAGTCCGTGTGGTCGGGCTCGACCGGGCCGGCGTCCTCGTTGGGCGAAGAGGCCGAGGGCTGCGGGTCGGCTTCGGCCGGCTGGCGGGCAATCGCGACGACAGGTGCGCCGGAGACCGGCTGGTCGGCGTCCGCCGTGTCGAAAGCAGGCTGCGGGTCGTCGTTCGGGTCGTCCGCCCAGAGCAGGGGAGCACCGGAGACCGGGGCAGCGGGCGGCGCGGAGACCGGGGCGAAGGCGTCGTCCGGTGTCGACCGGATGGCGTGCTCGTCGGCCACGTCGAGGTGGGTGTCGGCCGTCGGCGTCGACGTCTCCGCGTCCGGTGTGGCGGGGTCTCCGGCCGGGGCGAACGACCGCTGATCCGTCGCCGGCTCGCCCTGGTCGGACTCGGCGGGCTGAGCGGGGCTGAACCACGCCGCCGGCCCGCGGGCGCCCGGGACGTCGTCCGGCTCGCGAACGGGCGCCACCGGCTCTTCCGAGGGCGGTGGGGGCACGTAGCGGCGCGGCGTGCCGGGTGCCAGCGGCAGCGCCGGCGCGACGTCCTCCGCCAACGGCGGCGAGGCCGACGGCGGCGAGGTCGACGGCGGCGAGGCCAATGGTGGCGAGGTCGACGGCGCAGGAGCCGCCAGGGTCGGCTCGGCTGGCGGCGGGGCGGGGCGGGTTGCCGGCGCCTGCCAGGTGGGCGGCGGGGCCACCGACGGGCGTGCGTCCGCCGTCGGAGCCGGCCGCTCCGGCGAGTACGGGCGCTGCGGCGCGGTCGGTCGATCCGGCGCGGTCGGCCGATCCGGCGCGGTCGGTCGATCGACGGGGTGCGGCCGCTCGGTAGGGGGCGAGCGGTCCGGGGAGACCGGGCGGCGGTCGGTCGGTGGAGTGCCGGCCAGCGGGTCGCCGACCCGGCGGCGCTCCGGCTCCTCGCCGCGCAGCTGGGCCGCCGGGCGATCCCCGGTGTCCGGGCCGGGGTAACGCGGCGGCGGGGTGTGGCGCGCCCCCGACGCCGGTGGCGGTTCGGCCAGCGGTCGGTGGCCCGATGTCGGCGGGGCATCCGACCGCTCGTCGGCGCCGGGCGGGTCCACCGGCGCGGGCAGGTACTCCAGCCGCAGGCGCGCGGCGGGTGGCCCCGAGACGGGCCGGTCGGAGGCGGGCGATACCGGGGCAGCCGACACCGGTCGGTCCCAACCGGGCGCGGCGGGCGAGACGGGTGCCGGCGACACCGGCCGGTCCGGGGCGGCTGGGGCGGCTGACACCGGTCGGTCCCAGTCGCGGGTGGCGGGGGAGGCGGGTGAAGGCGACACCGGCCGTTCCGGCGCGGCGGGGGAGACCGGGGTGGCCGACACCGGTCGGTCCCAACCGGGGGAGACCGGGGTGGCCGACACCGGTCGGTCCCAACCAGGGGAGACCGGGGCCGACGACACCGGTCGCTCCGGGGGAACCGGCATCGCACGACTGGACGCCGGCGGTGTCGCCGCGGCCGGGCGTACCGGTCGCTCGTCGTACCGCGCAGCCGCCGGGCGCTCGTCGGGCCGGGACGGCGTGACCGGCGGCCGTTCGGGCCGGGCAGCCGGCCGCGACGCGATACCCGGCTCGGCGCCGCGGTACGGGTCGGGGCTGCGGTGCGGGTCGGGGCTGCGGTGCGGGTCGGGGCGGTGCGGGTCGCGGTGGCCCGGCTCCCGGGTGCGGTCCGGGGTGCGGTCCTGGCGTACCGGACCCGGCGCTGGCCAGGGCAGACTGCCGTCCGACCGTTGGCCCGGCTGCGGCCGGGGCTCGCGGTAGGCGTCCTCACGGGGTGCGTCCTCGCGGTACCCGTTGTCGCGGTACGCGTCCGGGCGGGCCTGCTCGCGGGGTCGCCGGTCCGGGTACGCGTCGGCGCGGGCCGCCGCCTCACGGGGCTGCTGCCGCTGCGGGTCGGTGTCGGGCCGACGCCGGTCGTCGTCGAGGCGGGGCTGGTCGGGCAGGTCCGGCTCGGGCCGCCGCCGCCGTCCACCGTTGGGTGCGGGCGCTGCGCCGATCCCCTCGTCCGCGCGGTAGCGCGGCTCTGGGCGGCGCAGGTCGTCGGCGGCCCGGTCCGGGTACCCGTCGGCGCGGTATCGCGTGCGGCCGTCCACCGGTGCCCACGGGTCGGCCGCGTCGGCGGCCCGCCCGTCGTGGTCGCGGGCGGGTCGGACGCCGTACCCGTCGCCGGGGTGCCGCTCGTAACCGGCGGCTGTGCGCTCCGGTGTACCGCGCCGGCGTGGTGTGTCGTCCGGCTCGGGCACCCAGCCGGGTTCGGGCCGGGGCGCGGGGGAGACCGGCGGGCTGCCCCGGTAACCCCGATCCCGCTCGGTGGGCTCCGGCCGGGGCCGGCGGCTGTCGTACCCCTCGGGGGTGGTCTGGTCCCGGTGCCAGGCGGCTTCCCGCGCGGGCCCTCGCTCGTCGGCCGGGCGTCGGTCGGACCAGGCGGTGCGCCGGTCCGACTCGGGGGAGCGACGTTCCTCGCGGCGGGGCGGCTCGGGCAGCGGACGACGGTACGGCTCGTGGTCGTAGTGGCGGGAGTCGGCGCTGTCAGGCCGGCCGTAGCCGGACGTGTCTGCCGAACGGTCGCCGGCTCGGGATCTGCCGTAGGTCGGTGTCTCGCCCGGCTCGTCGTCCACCCAGGACCGGCCGGGCGGCTGGTCCGCCGGTGGTTCGTCGGACCACGACCGGCCGAGGTAGGTGCCGTCCGGGCGGGTCGGCGCGAGCGGCGGCACCTCCGCGCGGCCGGACACGGTCGCCCGGCCGCGCGGTGGCGGCTGGTGCGGCATGCCGATGTCGCCGGGGTAGCGCTGGCCGGGGAACTGGGGGTGCCACTCGGTGGTCGGTTCGGCCACCCAGGACGGTTCGTTCGGGTCCGGCCACCGGTCGGTGTAGCGACCGTTCATCCGTCGAGCCCGTCGCCACACCCGGCCGCTGGGCCGATTCTCGCCGGGGGTGAGCTGTCCGCAGCCGCCGCCGGGTGACCGCCGGGCGTCCGGTCGCCGCCTGCCACGCCCCGGTGGCCGGCTCGCGTCCGCTCGCTCACGCGTTGTCACCTCGTTGCAAATTGTCGCGCTGGGGCCGCACATGCCGGTCAGGTCGCCGCTTTGGCAGGCCGTGGCTGCGGATGGAGGGTAACGGCGTGGACTCGCTCACCGCCACTGTGGCGCCGCCCACCGGCGCAAACGTTATCCCATTGGTTTCGGACATTTGGCCCTATAAGCGAATCTGGTATCCGACCATACCGCACTCGGCGGCCACCCGGCTGCTGCGGGATCGCCGTGCTCGTTCAGGGATGTTCCATGATGAGGACGGCGAACGTGCCGGGAGCGAGCGCCTCGTAACGGTGCGGAGCGTCGCCGGGGAACGCGGCGTAGTCACCGGGGTCGAGTTCGACAGGCGCGCCCTCGGGCCCGACCCGCAGTCGGCCGGCGGCGACCACCACGTGCTCGATGCTGCGGGGGGTGTGTTCGTGGCCGGCTCGGACCGCCCCCGGCTCCAGCCTGATCAGGTAGACGTCCCGGCGCAGGTGCGCGGCACCGGCGCTGAGCAGCGTTCCGCCGAAGTCGGCCTGCTCGGAGCGGACCTGCGGCCCGTCGCCCGCCCGGATGACCCGTACGACGTCATCGACGGGCTCCACCAGCCGGCTGAACGGCACACCGAGCGCGACGCCCAACGCCCAGAGCGTCTCCACGCTCGGGTTGCCGGTGCCCGACTCCAGTTGGGAGAGGGTGGACTTGGCCACCCCCGCCCGGCGGGCCAGCTCGGTCAGCGAGATGCCGACCCGGTCCCGCTCCCGGCGCAGGGCGGCGGCGATGGTGGCCAGCGGGGCAGCCGGTTCCGAGGGCATGCCTTCGCTCCATGGGGTCGAACGTTCGGTCTGGCGAACAACGGCAACCCGTTCAGCATGATGAACGCACGACAAGATCCGCGCAGTTACGGCGAAACTGCTGCCTCCGAGGTGCCGGAGGCAGCAGTTTCGCTGACGTTGCGGGGATCTTGCGGGAGCCCGGGGTCAGACCTTGTCGCCCAGCTTCACCCGGGGCGCCGGAGCGCGCATCCGCCGGAAGGTGATCGACCGCATGACCGCGTAGAGGAAGAGCGAGCCCATCCGCTGGTCGGTCTTCGGGAAGCGCTCCCGGACCAACTTGCTGATCTTGCGGCAGATCAGCACCGAGTCGACGACCACACCCAGCGCCAGCGCGCCCCAGAGCAGGTTGGAGATCAGCCGGACCGGGGCCGGCATCGCCGCGTTCGACCCGATCAGCACGATCAGCGCACCGCCGAAGAACCAGGTGCCGACGGTACGCCGGGAGTCGACCACGTTGCGGGCCAGCAGCCGCTCCGGGCCACGGTCGCGGGGGCCACCCTCGCGGCGGAACTCCGACGCGGCCTCGGCGCGCAGTTGGCGGCGACGCTCCCGCTCCTCCTCCTTGGTGAGGGGGCGGCTGGGACCGGCCGGGCGGCGGCCGGCGGTCGGCCGCTTGGGCGTCTCCCGACCCTTGGCCGGGGTGTAACCCCGGGGACGCTCAGCGGTCTCCTCGGGGGTCACCGAGGTGACGGCCTCGTCGACGAGGTCGGTGGACTTGCGGCGAAAGAGCGACGGCACGCGGCAAGGGTAGCCAACGGCCCACGCCCGGTGCACATCGCGGTGCACCGGGCGTGAAGAGTGTGTTCGGCCTTACGGCCGCTCGGTGTGGGCGCCCAGGTTGGCGAGCTTCGCCTCGAAGTCCTCGTAGCCCCGGTTGATCAGGTCAACGCCGTACACCCGGGAGGTGCCCTCAGCCGCGAGCGCCGCGATCAGGTGGCTGAACCCGGCCCGCAGGTCCGGGATGACCAGGTCGGCGGCGTGCAGCTTGCTCGGCCCGGCGATCACCGCCGAGTGCTTGAAGTTGCGCCGGCCGAAGCGGCACGGGGTGCCGCCGAGGCAGTCCCGGTAGACCTGGATGTTGGCGCCCATCGCGTTGAGCGCCTCGGTGTAGCCCAGCCGCTGCTCGTAGACCGTCTCGTGGACGATCGACAGGCCGCGGGCCTGGGTCAGCGCCACGACCAGCGGCTGCTGCCAGTCGGTCATGAAGCCGGGGTGCACGTCGGTCTCCAGCGCGACCGCGTTCAGCTCGCCACCCGGGTGCCAGAAGCGGATACCGCCCTCCTGGCCGGGGTCGCCCAGCTTCGGCGCGCGGGCGTCGGTGACCTCGTACTCGCCGCCGACCGAGCGGAAGATGTTCAGGAAGGTCATCATGTCGGCCTGCTGCGCGCCCAGCACCTCGACGTGACCGCGGGTGGCCAGGGCGGCGGCCGCCCAGCTCGCCGCCTCGATCCGGTCCGGGATCGGCCGGTGGGTGTAGCCGTGCAGCTTGGGCACGCCCTGAATCTCGATCACCCGGTCGGTGTGGACCTTGATGATCGCGCCCATCTTCTGCAGGATGCAGATCAGGTCGATGATCTCCGGCTCCACCGCGGCGTTGCGCAGCTCGGTGACGCCCTCGGCCATCACGGCGGTCAGCAGCACCTGCTCGGTGGCGCCGACGCTCGGGTACGGCAGGGCGAACTTGGTGCCGTGCAGCCCGTTCGGGGCGGACAGGTGCAGCCCCTCCGGCCGCTTGTCGACCGTGGCGCCGAACTCCCGCAGCGCCTGGAGGTGGAAGTCGATCGGACGCGGGCCGATGTGGCAGCCGCCCAGATCCGGGATGAACGCGTGCCCGAGTCGGTGCAGCAGCGGGCCGCAGAACAGGATCGGGATCCGGCTCGAACCGGCGTGCACGTTGATCTGGTCGGTGCTGGCGCTCTCCACGTTCGCCGGGTCGAAGACGAGCTCGCCGTCCTCGGTGCCGTCGGTGACCTTGACGCCGTGCAGGCCGAGCAGACCTCGCACCACCTCGACGTCGCGGATCTTCGGCACGTCGAACAGTCGGCTCGGGCTGTCGCCGAGAAGTGCGGCGACCATCGCCTTCGATACCAGGTTCTTCGCGCCGCGCACGCGGATCCGCCCTTCGAGCGGAGTACCTCCGTGCACAACCAGGACGTCGTCGGTCAACGCAACCTCCAGCGCGTCGGTGCTGCTGTGTTGATGGTGGGGTGCCTGAATGTCCTCGCTACCCCGGATGCGGCCATATCGAAACGGCCCGCGTGTGTCGTCGCTTGGGCAGCATAGCCCTCGGTGACGAAAAAGGACTCGGTCACAGCGGCGTGTGTGGCATTAATCGGTGATCCGGCACTTTTGCGTACCAAGAGCGCTACGGATCGTGATCAGGCCACCGTCGGTGGCGGAGTGTCCGCGCCGGGCAGGGCGAGCATCTGATCCAGCGCCACCCGGGCGTGGTGCGCGGTGTCGGCGTCCACCGTGATCTGGTTGACCACCCGGCCCGCGACCAGCTCCTCCAGCGCCCAGACCAGATGCGGCAGATCGATCCGGTTCATCGTCGAGCAGTAGCAGACGGCCTTGTCCAGAAACATGATCTGCTTGTCCGGGTGCGCCAGCGCGAGCCGGCGGACCAGGTTCAGCTCGGTGCCGAGCGCCCACGCCGAGCCGGCCGGAGCCGCCTCGACCGTCTTGATGATGTATTCGGTGGACCCGACGTAGTCGGCGGCCGTCACCACCTCGTGCCGGCATTCCGGGTGGACCAGGACGTTCACCCCGGGCACCCGCTCCCGTACGTCGTTGACGCTGTCCAGCGTGAACCGGCCGTGCACCGAGCAGTGCCCCCGCCAGAGGATCATCTTGGCGTCGCGCAGCTGCTCCGGGTTGAGCCCGCCGCCGGGCTTGTGCGGGTCGTAGAGCACGCAGTCGTCCAGCGACAGGCCCATCTCCAGCACCGCCGTGTTGCGGCCCAGGTGCTGGTCCGGCAGGAAGAGCACTTTCGAGCCCTGCTCGAAGGCCCAGTCCAGGGCGCGCTTGGCGTTGGACGAGGTGCAGACCACGCCGCCGTTGCGGCCCACGAAGCCCTTGATGTCGGCCGAGGAGTTCATGTACGTCACCGGCACGGTCTCGCCGGCGATGCCCAGCTCGGTCAGCGTGTCCCAGGCGGCCTCGACCTGGCCCAGCACCGCCATGTCCGCCATCGAACAACCCGCCGCGAGGTCGGGCAGGATCACCCGCTGGCTGTCGGTGGTGAGGATGTCGGCGCTCTCGGCCATGAAGTGCACGCCGCAGAAGACGATGTACTCCGCGTCCGGGCGGGCCGCGGCCTCCCGGGCCAGCTTGAACGAGTCGCCGGTCACGTCGGCGAACTGGATCACCTCGTCGCGCTGGTAGTGGTGCCCCAGCACGAAGACCTTGCTGCCCAGCTTCGCCTTCGCGGCGGTGGCCCGGGCCACCAGATCCGGATCGCTGGGCGCCGGCAGGTCGCCCGGACACTCGACGCCGCGCTCGGTGTCGGGGTCGCTGCCCCGGCCGAGCAGCAGCAGAGCCGTCGCCGTGTTGGAGGGTTCCACCCAGGTCGAAGTCACGTTGCCCATGGTCCCACAGCGCGAGCGCGACGCAGCTCCGCTCGGTGTGGGCTGCCACACTGCTCGGCATGCGCGTGCTGCTCTGCCCGGACAAGTTCGCCGGCACCCTGTCCGCACCGGAGGTGGCCGCCGCGGTCGCCGCCGGTTGGCGCACCGTCACCGAGGGAGACGACCTGCTGATCCGGCCGCTCGCCGACGGCGGGCCGGGCTTCGTGGAGGTGCTCGCCGAGGCCCTCGGCGGCCGCCGGTTGCCGGTGTCGACGGTCGACCCGCTGGGCCGGCCGGCGGCCGGTGAGATCCTGCTCACCGCCGACGGCGCGACCGCCTATCTGGAGAGCGCGCAGGCGTGCGGCCTGCACCTGCTCTCCGCAGCCGAGCGCGACCCGAAGACCACCACCTCGTACGGGCTGGGTCTGCTGGTGGCCGCCGCGGTGGAGAGCGGCGCCCGCACCGTGGTGATCGGGCTGGGCGGCTCCGGCACCAACGACGCCGGCGCCGGGATGCTCGCCGCGCTGGGCGTGACCCCCCTCGACCAGGGCGGCGCCGCGCTGGCGTACGGCGGGGCGGCGCTCGCCCCGGTCGGCCCCGGGGACGCCGCGCCCCGGCGGCGCGGCGGGCGGGGGGTGGCGGCCCCCGGCGGTGCCCACCCGCGGGGCCGCCAGCGCCGCGCCTGCCACCTGAGC
>NZ_JBEXHP010000137.1:0-13267 GCF_040607895.1 Micromonospora sp. NPDC005220 | reverse complement strand
CCCGCCCCGCCCCCGCCGGCCGGCGCGGCCCCGCTCGGCGGCTCGTCCCACGACTCAGACCCCCAGCCGGCCGGCGGCACCGCGCCGGCCGACGGCACCGCGCCGGCCGACGGCACCGCGCCGGCCGACGGCACCGCGCCGGCAGACGGCACCGCGCCGGCGGACCGCGCGGTCGGTGTGGGGGGTGACCAGGACCAGGGGTTCAGCTCGAACGGCCCGGCGATGAACAGCCAGAGCACCAGGGCGCCGAGACCGGCGCCGACCAGGGATGGCAGCGCGTCGGCGAGGTCCGCGCCGGAGCGGGTCATCGCGGCGGCCACGCCGATGGCACCGAACGCGGCGATGCCGGCCAGGCCGAGTGCCAGCCGTCGAACGGCCAGTACGCCGAGGAGCGCGGCGAAGCCTCCCAGCAACACGGCCGTGCCGACCAGCAGCGCGATCTTGTCGGCGGTGCCGAAGAGGTCGATGGCGAGTTGCTTCAGCGACTCGGGGACGGCGTCGACGATCACCCCGCCGACCGCGACCAGGGGCGCCGACCGGGGGCCGGTCAACACCGCGACCGGTTCGGCGATCCCGATCGCGACGGCGGCGGCGGTGATTCCGGCCAACGCGGCGTACCGCCGTGACGTGGTGCTCATCGGCCCAGTGTGCGCGATCACTCCGCCCGGTCGCCAACGACGGCGGCGTCCGTAACGACCCGGTAAGACGGACCGGGGCACACCGTCGTACGACGGTGTGCCCCGGTGTCGCTACCGGATCAGAAGCCCGGGCCGTGCTGGTGGCCGTGACCGTGGCCGTGCCCGCCGCCGGCGGCGGCCGGCTCGGCCTGCTCCGGCTTCTCCACCACGAGGCTCTCCGTGGTGAGCAGCAGACCAGCGATCGAGGCGGCGTTGGTGACCGCGTTGCGGGTCACCTTCACCGGGTCGATGATGCCGGCCTTGACCAGGTCGACGTACTCGCCCTTGGCGGCGTCGAGGCCGTTGCCCCAGTCGAGGTCAGCGACCTTCTGCGTCACCACGTAGCCGTCGTGACCGGCGTTCTGGGCGATCCAGCGCAGCGGCTCGACGAGCGCCTTGCGCACGACCGAGACGCCGATCTTCTCGTCACCGGTGAAGCCGAGGTCGTCGTCCAGCACCGAGCGGATCTGCACCAGGGCGGCGCCGCCGCCGGGCACAGTGCCCTCCTCGACCGCCGCCTTGGTCGCCGCGATGGCGTCCTCGATGCGGTGCTTGCGCTCCTTCATCTCGACCTCGGTCGCCGCGCCGGCCTTGATGACGGCGATGCCACCGGAGAGCTTCGCCAGCCGCTCGGCGAGCTTCTCCCGGTCCCAGTCGGAGTCGGAAGCCTCGATCTCCTTGCGGATCTGGGACACCCGGTCGGCAACGTCGGCCTTCTGGCCACCGCCGTCGACGATCGTGGTGTTCTCCTTGTCGACCACGACCCGCCGGGCGCTGCCGAGCACCTCCAGGCCGACCTGGTCGAGCTTGTAGCCCAGCTCCGGGGCGACCAGTTCGGCGCCCGTGGAGATCGCGATGTCCTGGAGCATCGCCTTGCGCCGGTCACCGAAGCCCGGGGCCTTGACCGCGCAGACCTTGAGGGTCTTGCGCAGCGAGTTGACCACCAGGGTGGAGAGCGCCTGGCCGTCCACGTCCTCGGCGATGATCAGGAGGGGCTTGCTGTTCTGCAGGACCTTCTCCAACAGCGGCAGCAGCTCCTCGATCGCCGAGATCTTCTGGGTGGTGACCAGGATGTACGCGTCCTCAAGGACGGACTCCTGACCCTCCAGGTCGGTGACGAAGTTCGGCGAGATGAAGCCCTTGTCGAACTGGAGCCCCTCGGTCACGTCCAGTTCGGTGGTGAGCATCGAGCCTTCCTCGACGGTGATGACACCGTCGCGGCCGACGCGCTCCATCGCCTCGGCGATCAGATCGCCGATCGTGGAGTCCTGTGCGGAGATCGTCGCCACGTTCGCGATCGACTCCTTGCTGGTGACCTCGGCGGCACGGCCGAGCAGCGCCTCGGAGACCTTGACGGCCGCCGCGTCGATGCCCCGCTTGAGGCCGGCCGGGTTGGTCCCGGCGGTCACGTTGCGCAGACCCTCGCGAACCATCGCCTGGGCCAGCACGGTCGCGGTGGTGGTCCCGTCGCCGGCGACGTCGTTGGTCTTGGTCGCCACCTCCTTGACCAACTGCGCGCCAAGGTTCTCGTACGGGTTGGTGAGCTCGATCTCCTTGGCGATGGTCACACCATCGTTGGTGATCGTCGGCGCACCGAATTTCTTGTCCAGGACGACGTTGCGCCCGCGCGGGCCGAGGGTGACCTTGACCACGTCCGCGAGGGCGTTGACACCGTGCTCCAGCAGGTGCCGGGCGTCGTCCGAGAAGCTCAGGATCTTCGCCATATATGTCCCTTCGAAGCGCCATTGCCCCGGCCCGGCGAGCCGGACCGGGGCAGTGGCACTGATCGGTTGCTTACTTCTCGATGACCGCGAGGACGTCGCGGGCGGAGAGCACCAGGTACTCCTCGCCGGCGTACTTGACCTCGGTGCCGCCGTACTTCGAATAAAGAACGGTGTCGCCGACCTGCACGTCAACCGGAACCCGGTTGCCGTTGTCGTCGACGCGCCCCGGGCCCACAGCGAGGACAGTGCCCTCCTGCGGCTTCTCCTTGGCGGTGTCGGGGATCACGATGCCCGACGCCGTGGTGGTCTCAGCCTCGTTCGCCTGGACCACGATGCGGTCCTCGAGCGGCTTGATAGCAACCTTGGTCGCGGTAGTCACGGGCATACCCTCCTGGGGTACTGGTTTCGTTGCTGGCCAGCGGGGCTGACCAGCGTCAATCTGCCTCATGCCACCGGGCGGTGCCGTCGTCGCGGGTGCCGGTCCGCCTGGCGTGCGCACCCGGGTCGCGAGACCCGGAAGCTGGCACCCTCAGGGCGAGAGTGCTAATCGCAGGTTATTCGCTGGCTAGCACTCCGTCAAGGAGAGTGCCAGCGCGTCGCGCCCCGACGGCCAGGATTTCCTGGTCGACCGGGACAATGACCGGGTGGATCTCGAACAGCTGGCGGCGCTGCGTACCCCTGAGGGGTCGGCCGCGCTCACGGCGGCGGCCGGGCTGGCCGGCGGTGATCCACTGGCTGCGGCGTCGGCGCTGCGGGCGGCCGGGGTGCCGCCGACGTTGGCCGCGGCGGCGCTCACCCAGGCCGAGCTGCGCCACCGGGCGGTGGGCAAGTTCGGCTCGGCCGCCGCTGGGATGTTCCTCACCCGCCCCGGCCTGGAGCAGGCCACCCGGCGGGTGGTCGCCGACCGGCGGGCCGCCCGGTTGTCCGCGGCCGGCGTGCGCACCCTGGCCGACCTCGGGTGCGGGCTCGGAGCCGACGCGCTGGCCGCCGCCCGTGCCGGCATCCGGGTGTACGGGGTGGAGGCCGACCCGGTGACCGCGGCGATGGCCGCCGCCAACGCCGAGGCGGCCGGGCTGGCCGAGCTGTTCACTGTCGAGTGCGGCGACGCGACCGGGTTCGACGTGTCAGGGGTCGACGGGGTCTTCTGCGATCCGGCCCGCCGCGCGACCGGCACCGGGCGACGGATCTTCGACCCGCGCGCCTACTCGCCACCGTGGGACTTCGTCACCGGGCTGGCCGAGCGGGTGCCGCGCACCGTGGTGAAGGTGGCGCCGGGCCTGGACCACGCGCTCATCCCGGCCGGGGCAGAGGCCGAGTGGGTCAGCGTGGACGGCGACCTGGTCGAGGCGGCGCTCTGGTGCGGCGAGCTGGCCGAGGTGCCCCGCCGCGCCAGCGTGTACCGGACGGAGATCCACCAGCTCACCGGCTCGGGCGACACGGAGGCGCCGGTCGGGCCCCCGCGCCGCTACCTGTACGACCCGGACCCCGCCGTGGTCCGCGCGCACCTCGTCGCCGAACTGGCCACCGAACTGGACGCCACCCTGGCCGATCCGAGCATCGCCTACCTCTACGCCGACCAGCCGATCCGCACCCCGTACGCGCGCTGCCTGGAGATCACCGACGTGCTGCCGTTCTCGCTCAAGCGCCTGCGGGCGCTGTTGCGCGACCGTCGGGTGGGCCGGGTGGAGATCCTCAAGCGAGGTTCGGCGCTCACCCCGGAGCAGCTCCGACGGGACCTTCGGCTGGCCGGGGACGCCGCGGCGAGCTTGGTTCTCACCCGCGTCGCCGGGGCGCCGACCGTGCTGATCGGCCGCCCGGTCGACTAGGTTCGAGGGCGTGGCGGGACAGGGCACACCGGCGACGGCACTACTCGTCAAGCGCGGCATCGCGCATCGCACCCATCCGTACCGGGTGGCGCCGGACGCCCCGAACTACGGCGCGTTGGTGGCGGTGGCGCTCGGCGTGGCACCGGAGCGCGTGTTCAAGTCGCTGGTGACCGAGGTTGACGGCGCGCTCACCGTGGCGGTCGTTCCGGTCACCGGCGAGCTGGATCTCAAGGCGCTCGCGGCGGCGGTCGGCGGTAAGCGGGCGGCGCTGGCCGACCGGGCGGTCGCCGAGCGGGCGACCGGCTACGTACGCGGTGGGATCAGCCCGCTCGGGCAGCGTCGGCGGTTGCCCACCGTGCTGGACGAATCCGCGTTGGATCTGCCGACGATCTACGTCTCGGCTGGTCGGCGCGGTCTGCAACTCGAACTGGCCGCGGCGGATCTGGTGGCGCTGACCGACGCCCGTACCGCGCCGTTGCAGACCCGCTGACGACAGTCGTTACGTCGACCTCCCCGTGGGATACCCGGGGAGTAACAGTCGCGTTGCTGAATTGTTATCGCTCCCAACAAACTCGCTACCTACGCGGCCTTGTGGAGCCGGTGTGACGCGAAATACGTTGCCGGACACAACAAAACAACACCTTCCCCACCTCCGAAAGGACCCTGCACATGCGTAAGGGGATCCTCACCATCGCCGCCGTGGGCCTGCTCACGACCGGCGGCTTGACCGCCTGTAGCGACGACTCCGGCTCCGGCTCGGCCGACTCCGTCAAGACCCCCAAGATTGGCGTGATCCTCCCGGACAGCAAGTCCTCGGCTCGCTGGGAAACCGCGGACCGTCGCTTCCTGGAGGAGGCGTTCAAGGCCGCCGGCGTCAAGTACGACATCCAGAACGCGCAGAACGACAAGACCGCCTTCCAGACCCTCGCCGACCAGATGATCACCGGTGGCGTCACCGCCCTGATGATCGTCAACCTGGACTCGGGCACCGGAAAGGCCGTACTCGACAAGGCCAAGTCGCAGGGCGTGGCCACCATCGACTACGACCGGCTCACCCTCGGCGGCTCGGCCCAGTACTACGTGAGCTTCGACAACGAGACCGTCGGCAAGCTCCAGGGCGAGGGCCTCTCGAAGTGCCTGACCGAGAAGGGCGCCAAGAACCCCGTCGTGGCGTACCTGAACGGCTCCCCCACCGACAACAACGCCACCCTGTTCAAGGCCGGCTACGACTCGGTGCTCAAGCCGAAGTTCGACTCCAAGGAGTACGTCAAGGGCCCCGACGACGCGGTGCCGGCGTGGGACAACGCGCAGGCCGCGACGATCTTCGAGCAGCAGCTCACCACGGCCAAGGGCAAGATCGACGGCGTACTGGCCGCCAACGACGGTCTCGGCAATGCCGCCATCTCGATCCTGAAGAAGAACAAGCTCAACGGCAAGGTGCCGGTGACCGGGCAGGACGCCAGCACCGAAGGCCTGCAGAACATCCTCGCCGGCGACCAGTGCATGACCGTCTACAAGGCGGTTCGGGAAGAGGCCAAGGCCGCTTCCGACCTGGCCATCGCGCTCGCCAAGGGCGAGAAGAAGGACACCGGCCAGTCGGTAAAGGACGGTGACCGTGACGTCCCCGCGGTCCTGCTCACCCCGAAGGCCATCTACAAGGACAACATCAAGGACGTCATCGCCGACGGCTACGTGACCAAGGAAGAGGTCTGCACCGCGGCGTACGCCAAGGCCTGCGCCGACGCCGGCATCAGCTGACCGACGCCGCAGTACCCGCCGGGACGACCACCGCCGCCCGGCACGGGAGCACCCCTCCCGTGCCGGGCGGCGCCCGCCGGACGGGCCCCGACCCTCCCTGAAAAGGAGACCCCCGTGTCCGCGACCCCCCTGCTGGAGCTCCGCGGGATCGACAAGAGCTTCGGTCCCGTCCAGGTGCTCCGCGACGTCGCCCTGACCGTCCACCCGGGTGAAGTGACCGCGCTGGTCGGCGACAACGGCGCCGGCAAGTCGACCCTGGTGAAGTGCATCAGCGGCATCCACCCCATCGACGCCGGAGAGTTCCTGTTCAACGGTGAACCGGTGCACATCGGCAGCCCCCGCGACGCCGCCGGACTCGGCATCGAGGTCGTCTACCAGGACCTCGCGCTCTGCGACAACCTGGACATCGTGCAGAACATGTTCCTCGGCCGGGAGAAGCGCAGCGGCATCGTCCTGGACGAGCCGACCATGGAACAACTCGCCGCCGAAACCCTGGCGGGGCTCTCCATCCGCACCGTCACCTCGCTGCGCCAGCACGTGTCCAGCCTCTCCGGCGGCCAACGCCAGACCGTGGCCATCGCCAAGGCGGTGCTGTGGAACAGCAAGCTCGTCATCCTGGACGAGCCGACCGCGGCGCTCGGCGTGGCCCAGACCGCCCAGGTGCTCGAACTGGTCCGCCGCCTCGCCGACAACGGCCTGGCCGTGGTGCTCATCTCGCACAACATGAACGACGTCTTCGCCGTCTCCGACCGGATCGCCGCGCTGTACCTCGGCCAGATGGTCGCCCAGGTGAAGACCACCGACATCACCCACGCCCAGGTGGTCGAGCTGATCACCGCCGGGCGCTCGGGCGGGCTCGGCCTCGCCACCGACCCGGGCAGCAACGGCGACGGCCCGCAGCCGGCCGACTCGATCTCAGGAGGCGTCCGATGACCACCACCGCCGTACGGAAGGACGGCCCCGCCACCGTCACACCGGCGCCGACCGTCGGAGGCCACGTCCGCAACTACCTGAGTCGGGTACGCGGTGGCGATGTCGGCGCGCTCCCAGCAGTGCTCGGCCTGATCGTGCTCTGCACCGTCTTCGCGATCATGCGGCCGTCGTCGTTCCTGTCGGCCGGCAACTTCGCCAACCTCTTCACCCAGGGCGCGGCGGTCACGCTGATCGCGATGGGCCTGGTCTTCGTGCTGCTGCTCGGCGAGATCGACCTCTCCGCCGGCTTCGCCAGCGGCGTCTGCGCGGCGGTGCTGGCCAATGTGGTCACCGTGCTCGGCTACCCCTGGTGGGTAGCCGTACTCGCCGCGGTCGCCACCGGTGTGGTCATCGGCACCACGCTCGGCATGCTCGTCGCGAAAATCGGCATCCCGTCCTTTGTGGTCACCCTCGCCGGCTTCCTCGCCTTCCAGGGCGTCGTGCTGCTGCTCGTCAAGGAGGGCACCAACATCTCCGTCCGCGACGAGGTGCTGGTCGCCATCGCCAACCGCAACCTCGCCCCCACGCTGGGCTGGGCGCTGGCGGCCCTCGCTGTCGTCGGCTACGCGGCGGTGCAACTGCTGCGCCACCGCAACCGGGTGGCCCGCGGCCTTGTCACCGACCCGCTCGCCGTGGTGGCGCTGCGGATCGGCGGGCTCGCCGTCATCCTCGGCACCGCGGTGTACGTGCTCAACCTCGAACGCAGCCGCAACGTCCTGATCAGCTCCCTCAAGGGTGTGCCGATCGTGGTGCCGATCATCGCGGTGCTCCTGATCGTGTGGACCTTCGTACTCCAACGCACCAGCTACGGCCGGCACATCTACGCCGTGGGCGGCAACCGCGAAGCCGCCCGCCGGGCCGGCATCGAGGTCGACCGGATCCGGATCTCGGTCTTCATGATCTGCTCGTCCATGGCCGCCATCGGCGGCATCGTGGCGGCCAGCCGGGCCAACTCGGTCGACCCGAACACCGGGGGCAGTAACGTACTGCTCTACGCGGTCGGCGCAGCGGTGATCGGCGGCACCAGCCTCTTCGGTGGCAAGGGCCGCGTCCTCGACGCCGTACTCGGCGGCGCGGTCGTCGCGGTCATCGAAAACGGAATGGGCCTGATGGGGTACAGCGCGGGAGTCAAGTACGTGGTCACCGGCGTTGTGCTGCTGCTCGCCGCCAGCGTCGACGCGCTCTCCCGCCGCCGCGCGGCAGCCACCGGCACCCGCTGACCGCGCGGGAGGTAGCACCAGCATGCGCCCAGGACCGAGCCAGGATGACGTCCGACGGCAGAACCTCGGGGCCCTGCTGCGGCACGTGCACGTCCACGGGGCGACCACGCGTGCCGAGCTGACCACCACGCTGGGCCTCAACCGCAGCACCATCGGCGCGCTCACCACTGACCTGTCCGCGGTGGGGCTGGTCAGCGAGGGGTCACCGAAGGAGACCGGCCGGGCCGGACGACCGTCACTTGTCGTCCGGCCCGAGTCGGCCCGGGTCTACGCGTACGCGTACTCGGTGGAGGTGGACCGGCTGCGCGCGGCCCGGATCGGGCTGGGCGGCGCGGTACTGGACCGCCGGGACCTGGACCGGCCGCGCGGCCTGCTGGCGGCGGAGGCCGCGCCGCTGCTGGCCGGCGCGGTCAAGGAGATGCAGCAGGTGGTGCCGGCGGACGCGATCTGCGTCGGTGCCGGCGTCGCGGTCTGCGGCATGGTCCGCCGGGACGACGGCCTGGTCCGACTCGGTCCCACCACCGGTTGGGTGGACGAGCCGATCGGCGCGGCCCTCGCCGACGAACTGGGCATCGACGTACCGATCACCGTGGGCAACGTGGCCGACGTCGCCGCGTTCGCCGAGCACGCACGGGGTGTGGCTGCGGATTGCGACAACGTCCTCTACCTGTACGGCGACGTCGGCGTGGGCGCCGGCATCATCGCCGGTGGGCGCCGGCTGACCGGGCACGGTGGGTACGGCGGCGAGGTCGGCCACATGAAGGTGGTCCGCGACGGCCGGCCCTGTGAGTGCGGCTCCCGGGGCTGCTGGGAGACCGAGATCGGTGAGCACGGCATCCTGCGCGCCGCCGGACGCTCCGACGCCCGGGGCCGCGACGCCCTGCTTGAGGTCTTCGACGCGGCCGACCGGGGGGATGCCCGGGCCCAGACGGCGGTCCGTCAGGCCGGCGACTGGCTCGGCTTCGGGGTGGCCAACCTGGTGAACGTCTTCAACCCGGAGATGGTCATCTTCGGTGGGACCATGCGTGACCTCTACCTCGCGGCGGCGGCCCAGATCCGCAGCCGGCTCAACTCCAACGCGCTCGGCGCCTGCCTGGAGCACGTCCGGCTGCGCACCCCGAAACTAGGTACCGACGCGCCCCTGATCGGCGCCGCCGAACTGGCCTTCGAGCGGCTCCTCGCCGACCCCCTCGACGTGGGCTGATCCGCGTACGCTGTCCGCGTGGATGTCGAGCTGCGCGCCTCCGACGATGACCGCAACCGGGTGGTCGCCGCGCTGCACCAGCACACCGCGGCGGGCCGGCTGACGCTCGACGAGTTCTCCGACCGGGCCGGTGCGGTGTGGACGGCGCGCACCCTCGGTGACCTGGCCGCGCTGACCCGCGACCTGCCGGCCTTGGCCGACCCGATCGTCGACGCCGGCCCGGTCGGGCGCGGGCGTCAGGAGTTGCTGATGGTCTTCGCCGCCGCGGCGCTCACCCTGCTGCTGCTCGGCGGCCTGCTCGCCGTCACCCGCTGATCCGGATCGCAACGCGATGAACTGATCGCACGATCAGTCCGTACCAGTGGGCGGACGGGCAACCGGCAGAGTACGGCTGCCCGGTCCAGACGCGTTCCGGTCCGGACCGAGGAGGCACCACAGACATGGCACCGCTCAGATCCCCCCGTCGCCGACTGGGCACCCGGACCCACCGAGCGGCGATGCTGCTCATCGCGATCATCGCGGGGGTCGGTGTCCTACCCGGCATGGCCATCGCCGCCCCCGCCGGCGGGCGACAGCTCAACGCCGCCGATATGACACTGCTCAACGGCGTGCGGTTGGCCGGGCTGTGGGAGATGCCGGCCGGCCAGATGGCCGCCGAGAAGGGACAGTCGGCGAAGGTACGGGAGATCGGCGCCGGCATCGCCGGCGAGCACCAGCGGCTCGACGAACTCGTCGTGGAAGCGGCCAACAAGCTGGGCGCGACCATCCCGAGCGAGCCGACGGCCCAACAGAAGGGCTGGCTGCAGGAGATGAAGGACGCCTCCGGCGCTCGGTTCGACCAGATCTTCGTGACCCGCCTCCGGGTCGCCCACGGCAGCATTCTCCCGGTGATCAGCGCGGTACGGGCCAGCACCCGCGACGCCACCGTCCGCAAGCTCTGCGAGGACGCCACCGGCTTCGTGACGCACCACATGCAGATGCTGGAGAGCACCGGTCTGGTTCGCTGGCCGGAGCTGCCGCCGGCGGCGCTGCCCGCCCCCGGCCAGGACGGCCTGCTGGCCGCCGCCGGGGCGAACGCGGGACCGCAGGTCGGAGTGAGCAGCACCGTCGTCTGGCTGGTCTTCCTCGCCGCGCTGGGCACCGGCGGCATCGCCACCTATCGGATGTTGCGCCGCAGCTGACCGTCAGCGGGAAGCTGGTTGGTGGCTCGCGTCACCTGTCGACCTGGGTGAAGTCCCAGGAGTGCGGGGCGCGGGCCACCAGCAGGGCGGGTGGGTCTGGCAGCGGGCGGGGGCTGCTGCGCCACTTGGAGATGACCACCACGCGGTGGTCGGTGGAGGAGAACACCTCGCTGGAGACGTGCAGCGGGTCGTGCTCCAACTCGGGCAGGGCGGTGTCGCACACCCAGGTGATCAGGTCGGCGACGCCGTACGCCTCGGCGCGCGCCTCCCACATCCGCACGATCATGTCCGCCGCTCCCGTCACACGCTGACCGTGGTCAGCGGTAGCGCCGAATCGGCTGGCAGGTCCAGTCGGCTCGGAGCGACCCCGGCGGCGACCAGGTGCGAACCGAGCGCGGCCACCATCGCGCCGTTGTCGGTGCACAGCTTCGGCCGGGGTACCCGGACCTGGATGCCGTACTTCTCGGCCCGCTGCTCGGCCATCGCCCGCAGCCGTGAGTTCGCCGCCACTCCCCCGCCGATGACCAGGGTCTCGATGCCCTGCGCGCGGCAGGCGGCGATCGCCTTGCTGGTCAGCACGTCACAGACCGCCTCCTGGAAGGACGCGGCCACGTCGGCCACCGGCACCGGCTCACCGGCACGCTGTCGGGCCTCGACCCACCGGGCCACCGCCGTCTTCAGGCCCGAGAACGAAAAGTCGTACCGGTGGGCGGCGAGATCCTTGGCGGCGGTCAGGCCGCGGGGGAAGGCGATCGCTGCGGCGTCGCCGGCCCGGGCCTCCCGGTCGATGGGCGGGCCGCCCGGGAACGGCAGACCGAGCAGCCGGGCGACCTTGTCGAACGCCTCACCGGCGGCGTCGTCGATGGTGGCGCCCAGCGGGGTGACCCCCCGGGCCAGGTCGTCGACGAGCAGGAGGGACGAGTGGCCGCCGGAGACCAGCAGCGCGATGGCGGGTTCGGGCAGTGGGCCGTGCTCAAGGGTGTCCACCGCGACGTGGGCGGCGAGGTGATTGACGCCGTAGACGGGTTTCTCAGCGGCGAGCGCGTACCCCTTGGCGGCGGCGACGCCGACCAGCAGCGCGCCGGCCAGCCCAGGGCCGGAGGTGACCGCGATCGCGTCGATGTCGGCCAGCGTGACGCCGGCCTCGGTCAGTGCCCGGTCCATGGTCGGCACGATGGCCTCCAGGTGTGCCCGGCTGGCCACCTCCGGCACCACACCCCCGAAGCGGGCGTGTTCCTCGACGCTGGAGGCGAGCGCGTCGGCCAGCAGGGTGTGCCCCCGCACGATGCCGACGCCGGTCTCGTCGCAGGAGGTCTCGATACCCAGGATCAGTGGTTCGTCAGCCATTGTCGTGTGGTCCGTCCCCGGTCGGCTCGGCGTCGCGCCGCATCACCAGCGCGTCGGTGTTGCTCGGTTGGTAGTAGCCGCGCCGCACCCCGATCGGCTCAAACCCGTACGTCGCGTAGAGCCGCTGGGCGGCGGCGTTGTCCACGGCCACCTCCAGCAAGGTGCTGCGGGCACCGCGGCGGTTCGCCTCGGCGAGCAACTCCTCCAGCAGGGCGCGGCCTACACCGCGCCGCTGGGCATCGCGGCGGACGGCGATGTTCTGCACCCACACCTCGTCGGGCGCAACGCCGGCGAGCCCGGCGTAGCCGAGCACCGAGCCGTCCGCGTCGACGGCGATCCGGTAGTGGTGCCCGTTGGCGAGTTCGCTCCAGAACATGGCGGGCGACCATTGCTCAGCGCCGAAGAGGTCCGCCTCGATCGGCAGCACGTCGTCGATGTGCCACCAGCGGAACTGTTCGAGCCGTACTGCAGTCATGGCAGGACCGGTTTGTGGCCGGTCGCCGCCACCGCGTCGGGGCGGCGTAGGTAGAGCGGGGTGAGCCTCTCGCTGGACGCGCCCGCCCGGATCCGCTCGGCGGCGAGCAGCGCCAGCACTGTCGCGTCCGGATAGCGCGGTTCGATCCGAACGGGCAGGTCCAGGACTTCGGCGTACCGGTGCGCCCCGTCACCGACCGCGGTCGTCGCGCCCAGTTCCCGGGCCCGCGCGGCGGCGACCGCTGGCGCGGACACCTCGGGCCCGACGATCCGCTGGCCGGCGCCGTCGTAGACGGCCCAGTAGAGCTCCTTGCGCCGGGCATCGCTGGCGGCCAGGACCGGCGCGCCGGACGCCGCCGGGTAGCCGATGGCATCCAGCGAACAGACTCCGTACGTGGGGATGCCCAGCACCTGACCCATGGTCGCGGCGGTGACCAGGCCGACCCGCAGCCCGGTGAACGGCCCCGGGCCGAGGCCGGCGACGATGGCGGTCAGGTCACGCGGGCGCGCGTCGGCGTCGGCGAGGACCGCATCCACCTGGGGTGCGAGCAGCTCACCGTGCGCGCGGGCGTCGACCGTGCACCGGTGCGCCCGCGACGCCACGCCGTCTGCCGAGACCTCCACCAGCGCCGCGGTGACCGCGGGGGTCGAGCTGTCCACCACGAGTACGAGCACGGTAAGCCAGCCTAGCTGCCCCGCCCAGCGCCCCGCCCTCGCCCCGCCCTAGCCCCGCCCTCGCCCAGCGCCCGCCCCGCCCTCGCCCCGCCCTCGCCCCGCCCTAGCCCCGACCTCGCCCGCCCTCGCCCGCCCACGCCCCGCCCGCGCCCCGCCCAGCGCCCGCCCCGCCCGCGCCCCGCCCGCGCCCCGCCCGCGCCCAGCCCCGC
>NZ_JBEXHP010000136.1:0-13402 GCF_040607895.1 Micromonospora sp. NPDC005220 | reverse complement strand
CAGCGCCCAGGGCCAGCGCCCAGGGCCAGCGGCCACCGCACAGGCGGGGCGCAGCCCAGGGACGCCGTCCAGCGCCCAGGGCCAGCGGCGGTCACACCCGGCGGGGCGGTGGCCGTCGGCCGTCACCTCAGGGGTACCCGGGCCACCCCGGAACCGGTCAGGCTG
The DNA here is from genome assembly GCF_040607895.1 of Micromonospora sp. NPDC005220. Taxonomy (NCBI): domain Bacteria; kingdom Bacillati; phylum Actinomycetota; class Actinomycetes; order Micromonosporales; family Micromonosporaceae; genus Micromonospora; species Micromonospora sp. NPDC005220. The sequence goes on along the minus strand of NZ_JBEXHP010000136.1, from coordinate 13,237 downwards.
CCCAGCCAGAGGTGGTCGCCGTGCTGGCGTACCCCGGTGATCATCGAGTAGTGCCCGGTCGGACCGTGCAGCGTCCGACGCACCGCGCCCGTGCCGTCGACCAGCGCGACCAGCCCGTAGCGGCGTGGCTGCGGCTGCATTGCGTCGGGCAGCAGAGCGGCGATCTGACGCAGCCGCGGATGAGGCAGCAGCCGCTCGGCGATCGGCACCCGTGGGCTGGGCAGCGCGATCCAGTACGTCCCGTCACCCACCGAGGCGAGATTGTCCGGGTACGCGGGGAGGTCGGCGAGGACCCGCACGCCGCCGCCCAGCTCGACGCGGAGCAGGCGGTGGGTGCTGGTCTCCACGAGCATCAGCGCCGACTCGTCCGGGGTCAGCGCGATCCCGTTGGGGAAGTACAGCCCGTCGACCACCACCTCGGTGCGGCCACTGCCCGGATGGTGAGCCAGCACCCGACCGTTGGGGCGATGCTCCAGCAGGTCCCGCTTCCAGTGTGAGACCGGGAACCGGTTGGAGCTGTCGGTGAAGTAGATGGTGCCGTCCCGGCCCACCGTGGCGTTGTTGGCCAGATGCACCGGCGGCGCGGTTCCGGTCAGTTCGCGTACCGCGCCGTCCGGTGTGACCCGCAGCAACCCGCGGTACGCGTCGCAGACCACCAGGGTCTCGCCGGACGGGTCCAGCTCGATGCCGAGCGGACGGCCACCGGTTTCGGCCAGCAGGTGGGGTCGGGTGCCGGGCAACGCGTCGACCGGCCACCACCAGAGCCGACCGTCCTCGTCGCCACTGATCACCCGCCCGGCGCCGTCGACCAGCACGTCCTCCGGGCCGACGGCGCCCGCGGGGAGCGGGAGCACATCGGCCTGGTCGAGCCGGCGGTCGGTGGCAGCCCACGCCCCGGCCAGCGCCGGCGGGCTGGTGGCCGGCTCGCGGACCGGACGGATCAGCCGGGGAGGCCGGGGCCGGGGGATCAGCATCGACCTATTCTCCACCCGAGTGCCGGCCGACCCCGAGTTCCGCGTCCGCGCGGCGCGCCGTACCCAAGCCCCCTGACTCCACCCCGAGAGGGAGGTGGAGCGCCTCCGGGTATGCCCTGGGCGTACCCGGAATCACTCCGTGGAGGGGCGAAAGTGTCGGTGGTGGCGGCTAGATTTCTGGGCATGGAAGAGCACAGCGACCGGCTCGACGTGCAGGTCAGCGTGGGTGACCAACTGGTCCTCATGCGGGTGGCCGGCGAGGTCGACATCGCCACGGTGGCCGCGCTCCGCTCCGCGCTGTGGTCCGCGCCGGCCCGTCCGGTGCTTCAACTGGAGCTGTCCGGGCTGCGGCTGCTCTCCGCCGCCGGTGTCCGCGCGCTGCTCGCCGCGCATCTGCGCGTGCGGGCCCGCGGCGGCGAGCTGGTCCTTGTCGATCCGAGCCCGGTGGTGGCGCGGGTGCTGCGCGTCAGCGGGCTGCACCGTGTGATGCCGATCCTGGAGCCGGGCGCGGCGATCGAGGCCGCTCGTCGCCCGCTGGCCGCGGCCACCGACCTGCAACTCGCCGCCTGACCCCGGTCCGACGAGGTGGGGCGCGGGGCCGCCGGCGTGGGCCGGCGACCCCCGACGTTCGGTCAGCGCACGCCGAGCAGATCGACGACGAAGATCAGCGTCTCGCCCGGCTTGATGACGCCGGCGGCGCCCCGGTCGCCGTACCCCAGGTGCGGCGGGATGGTCAGCCGGCGGCGACCGCCGACCCGCATGCCGGCGACGCCCTGGTCCCAGCCGGCGATGACCTGACCGCCGCCGAGCGGAAATTCGAACGCCTCGCCCCGGTTCCAGGACGAGTCGAACTCGCCGCCGGTGGAGTGCGACACGCCGACGTAGTGCACGCTGACCAGCTGGCCCGGCTCGGCCTGCGGGCCGTCGCCCACGGTGATGTCCTCGATCACGAGGTCGGCCGGCGGTGCACCCTCGATCGGACCGACCTCGGGCTTACCCGATTGGGCGCCTGCTGCCTGGTTCATGCGGGGATCTCCTGCCGTGTTTGGTGATGTGTCCGGTCACCGTCGATCCTGCCGGATCACCCCCCACCGATGTGCGGCGGACCCGTCACCTGCTCCGCAACCCCATACGCCGGACTGCGCCGACGGTCCCGGTGGCGCTCCGGGCCCCGATGGCGCAACGACGACGTGGCGGGCGTCACCGGTGCTGGTGACGCCCGCCGTGCGCGGGTGTGGGCGGTGGTTCACCGGAGCCAGGGCATCCGCCGGACGATCGGCAGCGTCGCCCACACCCGGCCGAGGCCCCAGGTGTCGCCGGCGTGGACAAGCGCCAGGACCGCCAGCACCGCCGCGTAGATCAGGTGGTCGTCCATGAAGGGGTTGTTCTCCGGAGGTAGGACGGCGGTCCACATCATGACCAGCAGCAGCCCACCGGCGACGGCGGCGACCCGCATGCCGATGCCGAGCAGCAGGGCGACACCGATCCCGGCCAGGCCGGCCATGAAGAGCCAGTCGGCCCAGGCGGCACCGGCGATCCCGGCGTAGAGATCCTTGAACGGGCCGGTCACGCCGAAGGTCAGGAATCCCTTGGTGGGGCTGCCCCCGTTGATCCAGGCGTTCTTCGATTCGGTGGCCATTCCGAGGCCGAACATCTTGTCGATAAAGGCCCAGAGGAAGATCCAGCCGAGTGCCAGCCGGGTACCGGCCAGGAGGTACCGCACGGCCCGCTGGTGAGTGGTGCGGGCCTGCGGGGCGGTGTTCTCGGCGGTGGCCTGCTCGATCGTCGCGGTCATGATCTCCACGTCCCTTCTCAGCTTCGCACCGCGCTTCCCGGTGGCACCTCCAGTGGACGCCCACGGCGTTCTCGACGGCAGGGCCGACAGACCGCAACGGCCCGGGACGTTCGACCCCCCTCAGGACCCGGCCCGGTGGCCCTGCCGACGGTCGGCGCCCGGTGCTGAGGAGCTGGGCCGTGCCGGGCCGCGTCCCGGCCGCCAGGTGGCGGCCGGGGTCAGCCGACCGGCCGGGACAGCTGGTCGGCCAGCAGCGTGGGGGCCTCGGCCAGGGACGGGCCGTACCAGGTGAGGTGCCGCCCGGAGAGCAGGGCGCACGGTACGCCGGGGAACGCCTCCGGCCCGTCGTCGGCGGTGAACCGGTACGGCTCGTCGGGCAGCACCACCAGCTCGGGTTTCCGTTCGCCCAGCTCGGCGAGGGACGGGCGGGGGTAACGCTCGGGGTGCTCCTCGTAGGCGTTGACCACGCCGAGGCGTCGCAGCACGTCGCCGGCGAACGTGTCGCCGCCGAGCACCACCCACGGCCGCCGCCAGACGGGCACCACCGCGCGGCGGGTCGGCGCCAGCCCCGGTGGGTTGGTCCACGCCAGCCGGGCGGCCCGCAGCCAGGCCGGCTCCGTCGGCGCACCCAGTTCGGTCAGCAGGTCGCCCAGCTCGGTCAACGCGCCGGGAACGGTACGTGGATAGGTGACCCGCACCGGTACGCCGGCTGCCCGCAGCGCCTCCGCGTCGGCCTGGCGGTTCTCCTCCACGTTCAACAGCACCAGGTCCGGCCGCAGCGCGCGCACCCGGTCCAGGTCGGGGTACTTGCTGCCGCCGACCCGGGCCACGTCGAGCCCCGCCGGGTGGCTGCACCAGTCGGTGGCCCCGACCAGCACTCCCGGCAGGGTCAGCGCCACCGCCTCGGTCAGTGACGGCACCAGCGACACCACCCGCACCCGCGTACCTCCGTTCGCCGCCGGCACCGATCATGCCCTGCGGGCCGGGTCAGGGGTGGCCGGGCTCGATGCGGGCGGTCACGTCGAGGTGCGCGGGCTGGCAGTCGGTCGTCGCCGCGAACCGGCCGACCGCGGCGCGAACGTGCTCGCGTACGCCGGCGGCCGGCGCGTCGGCGGTGAGGTCCACCCGGATCCACACGTCGGGGTGCGGTGGCGCGCCGGTGAGCACCACCCGGGCCCGGCGTACCCCTGGGTTGCCGGTCAGGTCGCGTACCAGCGCGTCGGCGAGAACGTCGGCGGCCACCCGCGTTCGGCCCGGCCGGCGTCCGGGGTGGCTCAGGGTGCCGCGCAGCGTGCCACCGGGGCGCCGTAGCTCCCGGGCCAGCAGGCGCTGCCCGGCCAGCGCGAGCAGCGCCCCGGCGACCGCCGCGGCCAGGGTGCTCCACGGTGCGGCCATCCGCCACCCGTCGACCAGGTCGGCGCTGAGCAGCACCGCCGCCGGGTCAGCGCCGGGAAGTTTGCCGAGGCTGACCGCCAGTGCCGCCGCGCCGCCCGCTACCAGCAGCAGCGCGATGATGGTCCACAGCAGTCGGTGCCCGGCGTTGGTCACGCCGGCCGCCGCCGAGGCAGCAGCCGGACGTCGATCCGGGCGGGGCGGGGCGCGGTGAGGCGGTGCAACTCCTGGCGTACGGCGAACTCGATCTCCGCCCGGGCCGCCAGGTCGCCGGTCGCGCGGACCCGGGGACGCCATTGGCCGCCGCGCCGTCGGACCCGGACCCGGGCGCGGCAAACGCCCGGCACCGCACTGGCGGCGTCAGCGAGCCGCCGTTCCACGCAGCGCCGGTGCAGGTACCAGCCGTCGCGCTCGTCGGCGGGCAGCCGGACCGGCGTCCAGCGGCGCAGTTGGGCGACGAGGATGGCCAGGCCCAGCAGCAGCGCCCCGCCGGCCACCGTCCGGACGGTGGGGTCGCGCCAGCGGGTGCCGCTCAGCGCGTCGAGCCAGCCGGTGGTGTCGAGCGGCGTCGGGCGGTGCAGGGTGAGCAGCAACGCCTGGACGGCCGCCACCGCGCCGCCGATGAGCAGGGCGGTGGCCAGCAGCAGAGAGGCGACCCGGTTGGCGGTGCGCATCTCAGCCGTCCTCCGGTGCGGCGGTGCCGGCTCCGGAGGAGTCGACGCCGGGGACGAGCAGGTCGTCCACGGTGACGGTCACCACCGCCACGCTGAGCCCGGTCTGGGCGGCTACCCGGTCGGCGACCACCGCCCGGACCGTTTCGGCGATCGTCGGCACGCTGTGCCCGTACCAGGTGATCAGGTGCAGGTCGAGTCCGACGGACCGGTCGTCCAGGCGGACCGCCGCCGGGCGGACGACGGACACGCCCGGCACGAGGCTGGCCGCCCGCACCGCGATCCGCGCGACGTCCGCGGCGTCGCCCGGCCGGCGATCCGCACCGTTCGTACCGGCGGCCAGTGCGGTGCTGGGGTTGCTCCCCGCGGACGGCCGGGTGGTCATCGGCGTCGCCGAGCGTCGGGGCGGCGGTCGCCGAGACCGGTCACCGCGAGGTCGCCGTCGAGCACGCGGACGACCAGCCAGCCGAGCAGGCCGGCGAGTACGGCGAGAGCGGCCACGCCGACGCCGGCGAGCGCCCAGACCGCCACGGCGAGGAACCCGGCGAGGTAGCCGAACTGCTGTCGCGACATGGTCACCTCCGGACCGGTCCAGTACCGGCGGTCGCTGGATACACCCGCCGACCACCACTGGAACGTCCGCGCTGCTGTGATCCCGGTCACATCCGAAGTCGGTGGCCCATGATCGACCGCCTAGACTCGGCCCGGCTCGACCGACCGGCGGATGGATCAGGCAGATGACGAGCATCGGGAGCGACGACCGCGGCTGGCTGCGGGCGATGCCCGCCGAGGCGGGGCGCGACGCGCTGCTCAGCCGCGCCGGTCATCGGGTCCTGTCGGCGCGCCGGCTCAGCGATCTGGTCCAGGGCCGCCCACCCGGTGTCACCGGCAGCCAGTGGACCTCGGCGAGCCGGGCCAGCTTCGACTTCGTGGTCTACGCCGCCGACACCGGCCGTCCGGTCGTCGCAGTGGAGATCGGCCCGGTGCCGTCCGCCGGCTCGGCGGAGCAGCGCGTGGAGCGACTCAAGGACGCGGTGAGCGCTGCCGTCAGCCTTCCCGTGCTGCGGATCGGTTCGCCCACCCTGAGCGCCGCCGAGCACGGCCGCCGCCTGGTCGAGTACGTGATCGACGCGCGCGCCTACGCCGAAGGCGGTGCCGCGGCCGAGACCGACCCGGCGCCGGTGGGCTTCCGGGACATCCTGGGCCGGCTGCCGGACGGGCGTACCGGGCCGGTCAACGACCTCGGCGCGCTGACCCGAGCGGCGGCGGTAGAGGCGTACGTGGCCGGGCAGGTGGCCGACCCGATCGTGCGAGGGCTGCACGTCCGCTGGGTGGACGGGCCGGCACAGGGGTGGAGCTGGGTGCAGGTACGCCCCGACGCGTGCCTCATCGAGCAGGTGTCGGTGACCGAACAGCGCTTCTCCTGCGGCATGGACGCGGCCCGCCTGGCTGAGGACCTCGCCACGGTCGCCGTCGGGGAGCGACTGCGCGAGAGCTCGGTCGCGGACCTGCTGCCACGCGTCGAGTGGACCGCGCAGATCGCCGCGCTGAGCCAGCGCCGCCACGAACTGGTCGGCGGGTTCGCCTTCGACCACCTCTGCGCCGACTGACCGGCGTCCGTTCTACCTGCTGATCCCTGCCCCGCACCGGCTCCGTGCCGGGTTGCGGCAATTTCCTGTGCGTCTGTTGAACCTTCCCGGCCGCCGCCCCGTACTCCTGCGCGAATGAACAGGATCTCCCCATCCGCGTCCGCCAGGCGCGGGAGACGGTGCGGAAAGGGCATCGTCGGCCATCGACGCATTACCGGGTAGGTCACGGTGGGTCACCACCGCGACGTGCCACCTCACATCCGTCGGTCCGCCGAGGGCAGAAATCCACTACCGGATCGAGAAGGAGAGCAATTCGATGCGCAGGTCCACTCGGGCGCGCCGGCCTTCCGGCAACGCGCGGAGCAAGCGTCTGCTGGCAGTTGTCGGCACGCTCGCGGTCTTCGGCGGAGTTGTCGCCGTGACTCAGATTTCGTCGGCCCAGGACCGGCGGACAAATAAGCCACGTCCGGCTTCCGGGCAGTGCGTGGAGCCGAGCCCCGGCGCGACCGCGCCGACCGGCGCCGGCTCGACCACCCGGACCTGGCAGAACGGTCGGTGGGTGCGTAATCACTGGGGTGACGGACAGCAGTCGGTCCCCGAGTGCGAGGACGGCAAGGACGGCACGGTCGGCACCGGCACGGCCATCGCCTGTCCGGATGTGGCGGCCAAACTGCCGCAGGTGCCGGACCGGGCGCGGGCCGAGGTGGACCGCAACCTCGCCCAGTTGCAGACCCAGATCGCCGAGGCGGACCGCCGGCTGGCCGCCGAGGGCAACAAGGGTGAGGCGTTCATCCGCAGCGCGATCCTCCAGCCGTTGGCCGGCAAGCGCCGCGCCGTGCTGGACCGGATCACCACCGCCATCGACCGGGTCGGACCCCGGCCGCAGGGCCTCGCGCAGCTCGCCGAGTGCCAGGTGCAGCCCACCGGCGGCAACAACGGCGGCGGCAGTACCCCCACCACCACCCCCGGTGGTGGCAACAACGGTGGTGGCAACAACGGCGGTGGCAACAACGGTGGTGGCAACAACGGTGGCGGCACCGAGCCCGGTGCCGGGCTCGGCGTGCTCGCCAACGACTGTGACGAGAGCCGGCTCCAGCCGCACAACGGTTTCCAGAACGGCAACCGCTGCGTGAGCACCGAGTTCGGTGAGGTCGGCGCGGCGGCCAACAACCCGTCGCTGCTGATCACCCAGTTCCCCGAGCAGGTCGGCCAGAACCAGCCCTTCACCCTGCGGGTCAGCACCCGCAACCTGGTCCGGGATCGCTTCCTGGCCGCTGGCCAGGGTGGCTACTACGTGGAGAGCTCGCTGCTCAACGACCAGGGCCTGGTCCGCGGTCACTTCCACACCGCCTGCCGGATGCTGGACAGCCTGACCGCTCCGCCGGAGCCGCAGGAGGTGCCCGCCTTCTTCGTCGCCACCGAGGACGGCCGCGGTGGCGCCCAGCCCGACGAGGTGACGATCCAGATTCCGGGCCTGCCGGAGTCGGGTACCGCCCAGTGTTCCGTCTGGGCCGGTGACGGCTCGCACCGCCTGCCGATGATGGAGCGGGCCAACCAGACCCCCGCCTTCGACTCGGTGCGCATCGACGTCAACTGACCTGACGTACCAACGGAGGCCGGCCACCCGGGGCGACAACCCGGGGTGGCCGGCCTCCGCCTCGCTTCGGGCGCCCGGACAAACGACGGGGCCCCGCCGGAAACGGCGGGGCCCGTCGTCGAGTCTCGTCAGCGGTTCTTGTACGCCTCGACGACCTCGACCGGGATCCGGCCACGCTCGGAAATCTTGTAGCCGTTCTTGACGGCCCATTCCCGGATGGCCCGGTTCTGCTCCCGATCCATTCCCGCGCCGGTGGGTCGCCCCGGCCGCCGGACGGAACGCGCGCTCTCCACCGGACCGCGCCCGATCCGCCGGCCCGCATTGATGTACGGATCGAGCGCCTTGCGCAGGACGCCGGCATTCTCGTCGGAGACATCGATGGTGTAGGCCACGCCGTCGAGACTGAACTCGACCGTCCGGTCGGCCTTCCCACCGTCGAGGTCGTCGGTCAGGACCGTGATTACTTTTCTCGCCATTGCCGATTACTCCCTGTGTGCGGCGGGATGTGTCCAAAGTCTGACCTATCACCCCGGTAATCCGCAACAATATGCCTTCCATTCATTCGGCGCGTCGCGATTCCGTTACCGAGCAAAACCGTGAATCGGTCCGAAGATGAGGCTTCATTCCCCGAGGATGCCGCTGTGACCCGCTACGGCGGCCGCCTCGGCCCGGTTCGAGACCCGCAACTTGCGCAGCAACGCGGCGGTCACGCGTTTCACCGTCCGTTCGGAGACGTGCAGTTGCTCGGCGATGTCGACGGTGCTGCGGCCGGCGGCGATCGCCCGCAGCAGGCGCCGTTCCTCGCCGTCCAGGTCGACGGGGGAGAAGCGGGTGGGCCGCAGCATGGCGCGCAGCAGTTCGGCCGGCAGCACCGCCCAGCCGTCGAGGATGGCCAGGAGCGGGGGCAGCAACTCCTCCGGTTCGCTGGTCTTGGGCAGGAATCCCTCGGCGCCGGCCCGCAGCGCCTCCACCGCCGAGGCGGGGTCTGCGGAACCGGACATCGCTACCACCCGTACCCATGGGGTGGTCCGCCGGATCGCGGCCACCGCCCGGATACCGCCGGGCGCCGGCATGTGCAGGTCGACCAGGGCCAGGTCGGGGCGGCAGTTGCTGACCAGCCCCGCCGCCGCGGCGGCGTCACCGGTCGAGGCGACCACCTCGGCGCGGCCGTCGGTGGTGATCGGGAGCAGCAACTCCAGGCCGCGGACGAACAGGGTGTGATCGTCCACGACGACAAGTCGCAAGGTGGAGGCTCCCGGCATGTCTGGGCCGTTCCCCAGCGGGTACCGATCATGCGGGTTCGCACCGAACGAGAGGAGTCGGGTGGATGCGCGTACGGCACGGTCTGCGGTACCTGCTGCGAGGGTTGCGCCCGATCGGGCCGACACCCGGCGAGTCGCGACCGGTGGCTGATTCGGAGTTGCTGCTGCGGGTGTTGTGCCACGAGTTCCGGACGCCGATCAGCACGCTGACCTCGCTGACCCGTGCGCTGGCCGACGAGCGTCGTGAGCTGACCAGCGAAGACCGCCGGGCGATCACCGAGCTGGCCCGCGACCAGGCCGTCCACCTGCAGAGCCTGCTGCGCGACGCGACCGCCGGCACCGGCGTGCTGACGCCGGCCGCGCAGCCGGAGCCGACCGTCGCGCTGGCGGGCATCCTGCGGGAAGCCGCCGCGCTGGTGCCGGTCGGCCGTCGGCGGGCACGGGCCACCCGGCGGGCGGCCTCCTGTCCGGTGCCGGCCGGACGAACCCGACAGGTGCTGGTCAACCTGGTGGAGAACGCGTTGCGGCACGGGCCGCCGGATGGGCAGGTGGGGCTCTACGCCACAGTGCGTGGCCCGGATCTGAGCATTCTGGTCACCGACGAGGGCCGGGTCGACGATGCGCTGCTGGTCGCGCTGCGGCGTCCGGTGCCGGCTGTCGGGATGTCCGGTCTGGGCCTGTGGATCGCGCGGCGGCTCGTCGCTGCGGACGGGGGAGCGTTGCGGGCGCACCGGCTACGGCCCCGCGGCGTTGCGCTGGAGGTGCTGCTGCCGATGCCTCGCCCGCTGCAGTGACCCACGGACCGCTGCTGATCCGCGGCGACTTCGCGCTGGTCACCCCCGATGGCGAACGCATCGACGCGCGGCGGGGCACGGTGGCGCTGTGCCGGTGCGGCAAGTCGGCGCTCAAGCCGTTCTGCGACGGCACCCACAAGGCGATCAACTTCCGCGCGGGCACCACGCGCGAGGGGTGAGCCCGCAGCGGCCCCGTCACGCAGCGCAAGCGCGCGCAGAAGCCGCACCAGAGACATCCCGCCTTTGCTCTGCACCCGCCGGTGCGCCAGTTACCAACCGTGCCAAGGACGTCGGGCCTGGGCCTGGGCCTGCGGCGGGCATGATCGTGCTCGATCCTGGATGTAGTGGTCTCCTGGCGTGAGGAGGGGCCTATTTCCTGGATCGAGCACGATCATGCCGCCCTGACCTTCCGTGCCGCGCGTTGCCGCCTGGCGCTCTCCTGATGTCGGGGTCTCCCGGCACCCGGACACCGCAACCTTCAGGAACCCGAGTGGATCACGCCGTCGGGGCCGCCGTGTCGCCTCGGCTAGGCGGACGGTGTGGTGCATCAGCGGGTGCAGAGCAAAGGGGTGAAATCCGCGCGGCACCCCCCACCCACACACACAGCCCCACCCCCCACAGCCCCAAGCCAACACTGTCCGCCGGCCCCACCCGCATGGGCGGGCCCCGGGTGACCCGCCGGACCGACTGGGGAAGTGGTCTGGGTCACAGGTCGGAACAAGGGGAACGCTTTGTTACTTGAGTGAGACACGCTCAACTCAACGCGAGGTGTTCGATGGCAACTCTTCCGGTACTTCCCCTGACCGACGCCGTGCTGCTGCCCGGCATGGTCATCCCGGTGACCCTCGACCCCACCACCCAGGCCGCGATCGACGCGGCGCGGGCGACCGGCGACCGCAAGCTGCTGGCCGTGCCGCGCATCGACGGCGAGTACGGGCCGGTCGGCGTGGTCGCCACCATTGAGAAGGTCGGCCGGCTCCCCGAGGGTGAGCCCGCCGCAGTGATCCGTGGCCTGACCCGGGCCCGGATCGGCTCCGGCGTGCCCGGCCCCGGCGCCGCCCTCTGGGTCGAGGCGACCGAACTCGACGAACCCGCCTACGCCGGTCGGGCCCGGGAACTCGCCCGCGAGTACCGCGCCCTGGTGACCTCCGTGCTCCAGCAGCGGGGCGCCTGGCAGGTCATCGACGCGGTGGAGCGGATGACCGACCTCTCCGAGCTGGCCGACTCGGCCGGCTACGCGCCCTGGCTGACCCTGGAACAGAAGATCGAACTGCTGGCCGCGCCGGACGTCACCGCCCGGCTGGAGCTGCTGGTCGGCTGGGTGAAGGACTACCTGGCCGAGCAGGAGGTCACCGAGCAGATCAACAGTGACGTCCGCGAGGGGCTGGAGAAGTCCCAGCGCGAGTTCCTGCTGCGCCAGCAGCTCGCCGCGATCCGTAAGGAACTGGGCGAGGACGAGCCGGACGGCTCCGCCGACTACCGGTCCCGGGTCGAGTCCGCCGAGCTGCCGGAGAAGGTACGCGAGGCGGCCATGCGCGAGGTCGGCAAGCTGGAGCGGGCCAGTGACGCCTCCCCGGAGGCGGGCTGGATCCGTACCTGGCTGGACACCGTCCTCGAAATGCCGTGGGGCACGCGTACCGAGGACAACACCGACCTGGCCGCGGCCCGGGCGGTGCTCGACGCCGACCACGCCGGCCTGGCCGACGTGAAGGACCGCATCCTGGAGTACCTGGCGGTGCGCAACCGGCGGGCCGAGCGCAACCTCGGTGTGGTCGGCGGTCGCGGCTCCGGCGCGGTGCTCGCCCTCGCCGGTCCTCCCGGGGTGGGCAAGACCAGCCTCGGCGAGTCCGTGGCGCGGGCGCTCGGACGTAACTTCGTCCGGGTGTCGCTCGGCGGCGTCCGCGACGAGGCGGAGATCCGCGGGCACCGGCGCACCTACGTGGGGGCGCTGCCCGGTCGGATCGTCCGCGCGTTGCGCGAGGCCGGTTCGATGAACCCCGTCGTGCTCCTCGACGAGGTGGACAAGCTGGCCGCCGGCTACGCCGGTGACCCGGCCGCCGCCCTGCTGGAGGTGCTCGACCCGGCGCAGAACCACACCTTCCGGGATCACTACCTGGAGGTCGACCTCGACCTCTCCGACGTGCTCTTCCTGGCCACCGCGAACGTGGTGGAGTCCATCCCCGGCCCGCTGCTGGACCGGATGGAGCTGGTCACCCTGGACGGGTACACCGAGGACGAGAAGGTCGCCATCGCCCGCGACCACCTGCTGCCCCGGCAGCGGGAGCGGGCCGGGCTGACCGCCGACGAGGTCAGCGTCGCCGACGAGGCGCTCGCGCTGATCGCGGGGGAGTACACCCGGGAGGCCGGCGTACGGCAGCTCGAGCGTGCCCTGGCCAAGATCCTGCGCAAGGTGGCGGTGGCGCTGGCGACCGACCCGTCGCCGGTACGCGTCGACACCGACAACCTCGCCGGCTACCTGGGTCGGCCGAAGTTCACCCCGGAGTCGGCCGAGCGCACCGCGGTGCCCGGGGTGGCCACCGGCCTGGCCGTCACCGGCGCCGGTGGGGACGTGCTCTTCATCGAGGCGACCAGCATGGAGGGCGAGCCGGGGCTGACCCTGACCGGCCAGCTCGGTGACGTGATGAAGGAGTCGGCGCACATCGCGCTCTCCTACCTGCGCTCCAACGGGCGGCGGTTCGGCATCGACCCGAACGCCCTCGCGGGACGCCGGATCCACGTCCACTTCCCGGCGGGCGCGGTGCCCAAGGACGGCCCGAGCGCCGGCATCACCATGGTCACGGCCCTGGCGTCGCTGGTCACCGGTCGCCCGGTCCGCCCCGAGTTCGGGATGACCGGTGAGGTGACGCTCTCCGGTCGGGTGCTGCCCATCGGTGGGGTGAAGCAGAAGCTGCTCGCCGCGCACCGGGCCGGCCTCACCGAGGTGATCATCCCGGCGCGCAACGAGCCGGACCTGGACGACCTGCCGACCGAGGTGCGCGAGGCGCTGACGGTGCACACCCTGGCCGACGTGGCCGACGTGCTCGCCCTGGCGCTGCGCCCGGCCGACGTCGAGGCGCTGGACGGTCCGGCGCTCTTCAAGGTCTGACGCTCCGAACCAATGGCCCCCGCCGTCTTTTGACGGCGGGGGCCATATCATAAGGGA
>NZ_JBEXHP010000135.1:0-13454 GCF_040607895.1 Micromonospora sp. NPDC005220 | reverse complement strand
GTTGTTGCCCCGACACGCCGTGGACGGTGGCAACAACTTCATGATCACCGAGGTCGGGGTAGGGGCTGGAGGGACCGTCCTTGGCCGGACCAGCCGAGCCCGAGGTGGGCGACGCCCGCCGGTGACCCGTCGGCGCGCGGAGTTCGCGCTGCCGGATCGTGGCGGGGCGTCGCCGGCCCTCGGCCTCAGGGCTTGGACTGGTGGAGCAGCCAGCGCAGGATGGTGGTGTCCTCGTAGGTCGGTCCGAACGCCGCGTGGTAGTCCGGCAACGAGAACGCGGCGTCCGGGTACTCGGTGTAGCGCACCAGGTCGGCGGCCTGCTCGGGTGTCTTGCCCGATCGGTGGTCGGCGCGGGTGTCCGGCGCATCGGTGGCGGGCCCGGCGCTGTCAATAGCCCGCGCTCAACAGGCCCGCAGAATGCGCCTTTGAGAGCGTGACCCGCTCGGCCGGCCCCGCGAGAGCACTGCAACAAACCTGCAAGCGCCAGCTATTGCCTTCAGGGAAACCGCTTTCCTACGATTGCGTTACATCGATGTTTCATTTAACGGCCGGGCGAGTGGTGTCCCCAGTGGCACCCCACCCGCACCACACATCCCTGCTTCTGCCAGGGCACCCGAGACCTCGATGAAATCCTTGCGATTGACTGTCGACAATTTCTGAATGACGCGTGTCGGCAGCTGCGGTCGCGATGTCCGTCGAGGTGGAGCCTGGGCCGGGACGAATGCGAAGGTGAGGCGACATGAGACGACCAGTCGGGTTGCGAGGTCAGGCGGTGCTGGCCACGGCGGCCGTGGTGATCGCGGTCGGGGTGGCCCTGCCGACCCCGCAGGCGTCGGCCGCGGTCGGCAGCGCCACCGGCTACGCCACCCAGAACGGCGGGACCACCGGCGGCGCGGGCGGGCAGACGGTGCGGGCCACCACGGGCACGGCGATCCACGCGGCGCTGTGCGGTCGGACCAGCAGCAGCACTCCGATCACCATCGAGGTCAGCGGGACCATCAACCACGGCAACACCAGCAAGGTGTCGGGGTCGAGCTGCAACACCGCGGCGGGCGTGATCGAGCTCAAGCAGATCAGCAACGTCACCATCATCGGGGTCGGCGGCGGCGCCGTCTTCGACCAGCTCGGCATCCACATCCGCGATTCCAGCAACATCATCATCCAGAACGTGACAGTGCGGAACGTCAAGAAGTCGGGCTCGCCCACCTCCAACGGTGGGGACGCCATCGGCATGGAGAGCACGGTCCGCAACGTCTGGGTCGATCACGTCACCCTGGAGGCATCCGGTGGGGAGTCGGAGGGGTACGACGGCCTCTTCGACATGAAGGACAACACCCAGTACGTGACGCTCTCCTACAGCGTCCTGCGCAACTCCGGTCGCGGCGGCCTCGTCGGGTCCAGTGAGAGCGACCTGTCGAACGGCTTCATCACGTACCACCACAACCTCTACGAGAACATCGACTCCCGGACGCCGCTGCTGCGGGGTGGTGTCGCCCACATCTACAACAACCACTACGTGAGCCTGCACGAGTCCGGTATCAACTCCCGGGCGGGGGCCAGGGCCAAAGTGGAGAACAACTACTTCCGCGACTCGAAGGACGTCCTGGGCACCTTCTACACCAACGAGCGTGGCTACTGGCAGGTCGGCGGCAACGTCTTCGACAACGTGACCTGGTCCAGCGCCGGCAGCGAGAACTACCCGGCCGGACCCAACCCGACTTCCAACACCACGGTCAGCATTCCGTACCCGTACAGCCTGGACGGGGCGAGCTGCGTGCCGGACATCGTCCGTCAGACGGTCGGCGCCAACACGGGCCTGAGGGTGTCGAACGGCAGTTGCTCGCCGCAGACGCCTCCGCCCACCACGCCGCCGCCGACCACACCTCCTCCCACGACCCCGCCGCCCACGACGCCGCCGCCCACCGGCGGGACCAACCTCAGCCTCGGTGCCGGTGCCGACGGCTCCAGCAAGGCCAGCGGGACCAGCTACGGCAACGTGCGCGACGGCAACCTGAGCACCTACTGGTCGCCGGCCGGTTCAACCGGCACGATCTCGATCAAGTGGGGCTCCGCGACGCAGGTGTCCCGGGTGGTGATCCGCGAACCGTCCGGCACCCAGGGCTCCATCGGGTCCTGGCAGCTGATCAACAACGACAACGGCGCCGTCCTGGCCGCCGGCAACGGGGCCGGTTCGATCACCTTCTCGGCGACCGCGATGAGCAAGATCAACTTCAAGATCAACAGCTCCGGCGGTACGCCACGCGTCGGCGAGTTCGAGACGTACGCCAGCTAGACGAGTAAGTCCTCATCCTGGCTGGTGCTGCGCGCGCAGCGGAGTCGTCGCCGACCTGTCGGACCGGCGGGCGGTGGCCAGGCCGGTTACCGTCGGGTCACCTTCGTCGGGACGGACGCGGTGGTGAGCGGTATGCCTCAGAGGTATGAATATGCCTCTGAGGCATACCGCTTCTTGGCGCATCGACGTGAGCGGGTCAGCCGGGCGCGTCCGTCAGGAATCCGTGGACGGCAGGGTGTCCATGAAGGAGCTGACCGAGAAGACCGCTCGCCCCGGCCCGGCGGGGCCGTAGCCGGGCGGACTGGACAACCGGTGCGCGTCCATGGTCGCCCGGTAGACCTCCAGCAGACGGACGTGGTATTCGAGCGGCGCACCCTGCGGGTTCGTTCGGCCGAGCGGTGTGGTGGGCTCCGGACACCAGGTGGTGAACCGGGGCGTGATCCCCCGGGACATGAAGTAGTCGAGCCCCTCGGCGGTGGAGGCGATCGCCTCGTCGACGCTCGTGAAACCGTGCGGGGCGGCCATCTCGACGCCCGCCACGAAGTTCGGAATCACATTGCGCGGGCCGAACACCTCGGCGGAGTCGAGGATCCGCCGGTGCCACTCCTCCCGACCGACGTACCGCTCCTTGCCCGGGCAGTACAACTCGAACAACCGCTTGTCCCACACCTCGTAGTTGGGGTGGTAGATGCGGATCCCGTAGTCGTGGAACCGCTGCACATCGGCTCGGGGCAGCGCCTGGGCCACGACCTTGCCGATCCACCGTCCCGGGAACCGCTCCTCGATCGCCTGCGCGTACCGCCCGTAGAAGTCGGCCTCGGCCAGCCCGTTGACCTGCGAGGTGATGCTGCCACCGGTGAGCGTGTAGGCCTGCGACGCGCGGTCGGTGTCGTGCTGGTTGATGATCTCCAGGGCCTCGAGGACCTCGTCGACGGGCTTGACCCCGGTGTACGGGCGGCCGGCCTGCTTGTGCTGCCGCCAGTTGTGGTTGATGTCGCAGTACTGGCACTCCTCCTTGGCGCCGAAGTACTGGCAGACCCGGAACGCGGTGAGGTAGATGAGGTAGCCCCACTGGATCGTCGGGGCGACCTCCATCACCGACTTGCCGTTGGCGAGCGTGTGGCGGTAGTACGCCGGCATCGGGGGCAGCCCGACATCGGCGATCGGCCGTCCGTCCAGGAACAGGCGCAGTCGACCGTCGCTGTCGGTGCCGACGCGGTACGGCGAGCTGGGGTTGGTGCGGACCGACACGACGGTCCGACGAAGCTCGTACGGACCCCCGGTGAGCACGATCTCCTCCGGTGGCCGGCGCAGCGCGGCCGTCCCCAGCTCCGGCAGGGTCCGGTGATCGAAGGAGAAGATGAAGTACGACTTCGGCTTGACGTCGCCGTGCTCGTTGTCGGTCAGTGCCGCGTCGTCGAAGGCGAGCCCGCCCCGCAGCAGGTCCTCCTTGAGGACCGCCTCCCGCGGCACGTGTGGGAAACGGCCCATCAACTCTTCGACGAGGTCGGTGCGCGACGTCATGCGGTTCCTCCCGAACGTGGTACGCCGAACCGGGTGGCGGGTGCCACCCGGTGCCGACTGATCAGCCCTGCTTGGTCTCCCAGAAGATCTTCGAGATCCTCTCGATCTTGGCGAGGAGCTGCTCGGCGACCGCCGGGTCCGCGGCGCCCTTCGCGCCGCCGGCACCTGCCAGCTTGGTCGCCTCGTTGAAGAGCCCGTGCAGCTGGGGGTACTTCTCGAAGTGCGGCGCCTTGAAGTAGTCGGTCCAGAGCACCCAGAGGTGGTGCTTGACCAGCTCGGCCCGCTGTTCCTTGATGACCAGCGCCCGGGTGCGGAACTCCGGGTCGTCGCTGGCCTGGTACTTCTCGGAGATCGCCTTGACCGATTCGGCCTCGATCCGGGCCTGGGCCGGGTCGTAGACGCCGCAGGGCAGGTCGCAGTGGGCGCTCGCGACGGTATGCGGGCGGAGCAGGCGGGACAGGAACATCAGGATCCCTTCGACGGTGGCGCTCGGGTGACGTACGTCCGGACGCGGTGGCCCTGACGTGATCATCTAGGGACGCTAGAACTTCAACCGCGCTTCATGTCAATACCGAGTCGATCACGAGGCCTGCTTCCGGACGAGGGTCAGCAGGGCGGCGTGCGTCCGCTCGTCGGCGGCCACGACGAGACCATTCCCACCGGTGTGCAGCGGTTCGCCGTCGAGCGCGGTGACCACGCAACCGGCCGCCTGGCAGAGGGCGATTCCGGCCGCGAAGTGGACGCTGCGGCCCAGGTCGTGGCGGTCCGTCAGGTAGGCGGCGCGCCGACCGGCGGCGACCCACGCCACGGCCAGGCTGGTGGAGACCACCCGTGGGTGGAACTGGTCGATGAAGTCCTCGTCGGCGAGCATCCGGGCGGCCAGGAAGACGTCCCGGCTGGGAAATGGTGGGTCGAGGTTGACGTCGACCAGCTTCGACTCGGCCGACGGGACCAGTCGCTCGTCCGTGCCGGCGCAGCGGACGTACGCGGCACTGCCGTCGGTCCAGAACACCTCACCGCTGAACGGGTCCGCCGACGCGGCCACGGCGCTGCCGGTCCCGGTGTGCAGCGCGACGTTGACCGAGACCAGCATGGTGCGGGCGGCGTAGTTCAACGTGCCGCAGAGCGGGTCGACCAGCCAGGTGCGTCCGTTCTCGCCCGTGCCGGTGCGTCCGCTCTCCTCGCCCAGCACGGCGTCGTGTGGACGCGCCCCGCGCAGGACGTCGAGGATGGCCTCCTCCGCCTCGATGTCGGCGGTGGTGGCGAAGTCGTCGCCGATCTTCATGAAGCGGGTCAGCGGCGACCCGTATCGAGCGCGGACGACAGCGGCTCCGGCCTCCGCCGCCGCGATGGCCACGGCATGATCTGTTGTCGGCACGGGTCAGTCCGGCAGTTCGGTGATCGGGGTGCCGTCCCCGGGCAGTTCCCCGGCGAGCAACGTCTCGACGTCGGACACCGCCCGACCGGTGTCGAACGCCTGACCGGCCCGGGCCGTCACCGGGCTGCTCGTGTCGCCGCTGGCGGCCTGCGCCACATCGTCCGCACTGTGCCTCCCTCAGTCGCCGGCCCCGATCATCGCTCACCTCAGGTCGGTCGGGCCAGGAAGGGCCATCCGCTGCGATCGTCCGATGCCGTGCCGACGGGCGGATGCGGCGGCGGTAGCTCAGGAAACCGCTGTCTGCACCAGTTCGGTGATCTTCTTCTCCACCGCCGGGCTCCACTGCTGCAACGCGTACGCCACCGGCCAGAGGTCTCCGTCGTCGAGGTTGGCCGGGTCCTGGAAGCCCAGCGTCGAGTACCGGTAGTTGAACTTGCCCGAGTCCTGGAAGAAGACGACGATCTTGCCGTCCTCGTTCGCGTAGGCGGGCATCCCGTACCAGGTCTTCGGCGCCAGGCCCGGGGCGGCGGCGGTCACCGTCACGTGGACGCGCTCAGCGAGCGCGCGGTCCTCCGGCTCCATCTGCGCGATCCGGTCGAGGACCGCCTGCAACCCGTCGGCCTTCTTCGCGCCCTTCTTGCCTTCAGCGCGTAGTTCGGCGGCGCGCTCCTTCATCGCGGCGCGCTCCTCGGCGCTGAAGCCGTCGGATTCGGTGGCGGTGGTCTTCGCGGACATGGTCGGTCTCCCTCTCGTCGTCAGGCTGGGCGTACTGCCAGCTGCCTGGGAAAAGGCTAGGCCGGACGGCGGTCCGGGGCTTCTCGATTCCTGATCGGTGTGGAGCGCTGTCGCGCCCGGATGATCGGTGTCGCGGATGCCGCGTTCGCGGCGCTCGGCCAGGTACCGGACCCGGACGACGCGGCCGACCTCGCCAGGATGCGCGCGGCCGCGACCGAGGCGCTCGGCGCCGCGGCTGGAAAAGATCCACGCCAACCTCGCCGACCGGCTGCAGGAAGCCAGGGAACAGGGCTGGCTGGGCGAGGTCGCCGCGATCGAGACCACCATGGCGGCCGCAGCCCAAAAGCTCAAGGCCATGCACACTGCCCGCGAGGCGCCTGTCCACCTCGGAATGCCGATGTTCGCCTCACCGCCGGTCGATCGAGCTCGCTCGAGACGCGGCGATGAAAGACCCCAGCCGCTCAGGCGCGATCCTCCCACCCTCTCCTGCTTGATGAGCGGATGGCGTAGGCCGGACCAGTTGTTGGAGCCCGATGTTGGTTGGTCACTCGAACAGGCGTCGGTTGGCGCGACTCCACCGGATCCGCTCCGCGACCTCGTCGAGGACGCCGGCTTCCTGCCAGGTGACCTGGGGCTGTCGTCCTTCTGCGGCGAGTTGCCGGGCACGCAGCCACACCTGATGCTGCTGGGCGAAGACTTCGTCAACGAGACCAATGGTCGTCGTCAGCCCATACGCCGCGGCGAATCGTTCCAATCTCCGTAGCCGCTCCGGCGGTGCGGGATGGCGCAACGACTCGACACACACGCGGTCGTCGCGGAACGGTGTCACGTATTCCAAGGCGTAGGCGACGTCGTGGATGGGTGGCGCCGGCCATGCATAGTCCCAGTCCAGGATGCCTACCGGCTGGTAGCCTCGCCACACCAGATTCCATGGTCCAAAGTCACCATGGCAGACCAGATCATCGGTGTCGAAGCTGCCGGCACAGGCGGCCCACCCCGACCCGGCGGTCGGGCGGAAGCCGCGTACGGCATCGTGGTAATCCCGCAGGAGATGTGCCATCGCGACCAGCCCGGCATCTTCGACGACCTTGGCCCACGCGGCGCCACCCGACTCGCCGTCGATGTAGGTGAGAACCTCCCGGCCGTCCGAATCGATACCGAGAAACCGAGGCGCATGCGGGAATCCGACGTCTTCCAGGTGCCGCAACACCTCGTGGATGGTGGGGGACCATGGGTGCATGGGACGGCGCACTGTGTCGCCGATGCGTACGACCTGACGATGCGGCTCGTCCTGGAGCACCTGGTGATCGACCATGCGCAGCCACGATACCGGGGTGGCCGGGTTACACCAGCGCCCATTTCGGGGACCGACGAAGATCGACAGTCTTGACAGCGGAGAACGAGCTGGTACGAAAATGACTGAGATGAACGGGGCAGGTACCGGCCACCTGAGTGAAGAAGATCTGAAGGTTCTCATCGGTGTGGCCGCACACCTCGAACTGATCTTTGTCATCGACGAAGGCCCGCAAGAGGTCATCGACGCACTGCTCACGCGGCTGCGGCGCGACCTGGTGCGACTCAGCCTTGTGGAGACAGACTCGAAGGCCGAACTGCGCGACGCCGTTCGCGGACTCAACATGCGGATGCGGCGCGCGCTCGGAGAGGACCTACCGTCGGAGGACACCGCCTGAGGCAGCACATCGAACTGGCGACATCCGCTCCCGCCCCCGCAAGAGGCTGGGCGGGAGCCGCCGTCGTTATGTCCGAGTTCAGAGAACGCGGGTTCCTGCGCGACGCCGAACTGCTGATCATGGATGAGCCGTCCTCCGCGCCCGACCCCCGCGCCGAGGACGCCGTAGGAACCGGACTGCGGGTGAGTCGTCATGCCGAAGTTGCCAACGGGCCTACCACCCGGGATGTACGCGCTCGAGGTGGCGTACCGCAGCGGTTGTCTCCCGGGCTGGCGGCGCATCAGCGTGTTGCGGAGTCGCCGTCCGATCTGGGCTCCAGCACCACCACTGTGGTTTCCGACGATCGCCGCGCCGCGTGGGCGTCGAAGTTCTTGTCGGCCTCGCGCCAGCGTGGCCACAGCCGCGCCCGCTCGTCGTCGGTGGCGGCCCGACCGCGGACCAGCCGCCGCCCGTCGGGCAGATCGACGGACGCGTCCGGGTGGGTCTGAAGGTTGAGCCACCAGGCGGGGGCGCCCTCGCCCCACCCGTTCATCGCCACCCCGACCAGGTTCGGGCCGTCCTCGAGGTACGCGATGATGACGCTGCGCTGCTGACCGGTGCGGCGACCGGTCGTGGTCAGCCGCAGCGTGCCCCAGCGGTGCTCGCGCGGTCGCCACAGCCCGACCCGGCTGCCGGTGACCCGGTACATGCCGCGGTGCACCGACCAGGCCAGCCGGATGAACCACCGCGGCGGGAGCCACGGTGCCTTCGTCTCCTGAGCATCGGACATGACGACCTCCTCCACCGACCATTGCTGATGGCCCGGCAGGCTGCCGCGTCCGGTAACCCCACTGTGGACCGAGAGCCCAAAGTCTCCCGGCGCGAGCACAGCGCGCGTCCTGATGTCCATGATCCGACCGAGGATCGGACCGATCGGTGGAAGCCCCGACTCAGCGGCAGTCGGGTGAGCTACCGTTGCCAGGCGTCGATGGCGCGTACGCCGTCCCGCACGACCCGGTCCAGGATGGCCGGGTTGCCGCTGGTGCCCTCCCACCCCTCGTCGTCGAAGACTGTCACCGTGCTGTCGACGCGGGCCACGGCGATCTGGCTGGACGCGGTGTGGCCGGCGCGTTCGCCGTTCAGGCTCGTCTCGGGCCAGGTCCGGGTCAGCAGCAACGACTCGCCACCGACCCCGGTCAGCACCTCGCTCGTGACGGTGACGCGGTTTCCGGCCTGGTCGTACGAGGGGCACGCCTGCACGGCGGTGCGGAGACGGTCCAGGTAGGCAGAGGCCCCTGCGCCGTCGAAGGTGAAGATGGTCTGGTGGATCATCCCCTGCGGCACGTTGCTGGACGGCGCGCCGGCCGTCTGGTAGGTGACGGTCATCGCGGCGCTCGCGGTGACCTGCCGGCCGCCGGTGCCGAACTCGTTGCCACACAGCTTCGGCAGGGCCTCCGCGACCGGCGTCGTCCGCCGAGGCGACTTCCGCAGCTCGGCGGGCAACTCGACGAAGGCCGAGGTCGGGATGGTCACCCGGGTGCTCGCGCTCGGAGATGGTGGGTCCGTCGGGGGCGCTGACGCCGACGGGGTCGTCGGTGCGGTGGTCGCCGGGGCTGAGCCGGGCGGATCATCGGTGGTGGTGCAGGCGGCGGCCAGCGCGATGGTGCCGAGCAGCGGGAGCAGCGCGAGCGCGCGTCGCGTACCTGCCGGCGGCAGTGGTGTGTGTCGGCTCATCATCACCCCTCGTCGGTGCCGGGGAAGTGCCCTGCGCCGAGCCGACCGAAACGACCGCCCGGCGGCGCGGAGATCGACCGGGCCACCGGAATTGAGGTGTCGTCACATCGACCGGGCCACTAGGCTGCCCCGCATGACCAGCGTAATCGCTTCGTGCGCCACCGGACTGTCGGGTCACGTCCAGTTCGGTGCGGAGCGACGCCGGCGATCCGTCGCCCGCCCCCGCTGACCTGTTTCCTGCGACCGGCGGATCGAGCCGCCGGTCGTTCGCTGGTCGTCCTCGGTCCGCCCGCATCTCCCCGTCTACGGCTCGCGTGACAGCGCGGGTCCGAGCGAGATCGGCGTACTCATGGATCTTGAAAAGCTGTTGTCCGACCGGCTGGCACCGGCGTTCGCGGCGGTGGCCGGCGGCCCGGTCGACCCGCTCGTGCGGCGGTCTCCGCGCGCGGACTTCCAGTCCGACGCGGCACTGGCGTTGGCCCGGCGGCTCGGCCGCCCGCCGCGGGACATCGCCGCAGCGGTGCTGGCGCACGCGGTGCTCGACGACATCGGCGTGTCGGCCGAGGTTTCCGGGCCGGGTTTCGTCAACCTGACGCTTGCCGACCGGGCGCTGGCCGACCTGGTCGCCGGGCTGGCGGGCGACGCCCGGCTCGGCGTGCCGTCGACGGCGACGCCGCAGACCGTGGTGGTCGACTACTCGGCGCCCAACGTGGCGAAGGAGATGCACGTCGGGCATCTCCGCTCGACCGTCATCGGCGACGCGGCGGCGCGGCTGCTCACCTGGCTCGGGCACCGCGTGGTGCGGGTCAACCATCTGGGTGACTGGGGGACACCGTTCGGCATGCTGATCGAGCACCTCGTCGACCTGGGTGAGGCCGAAGCCGCGCAGAACCTGTCGATGGGGGACCTGGACACCTTCTATCGGGCGGCCCGGGTGAAGTTCGACGCCGACGAGGCGTTCCAGGAACGGTCCCGGCTGCGGGTGGTCGCGTTGCAGGGCGGCGACGAGCGGACCCGGCGGTTGTGGCGGCTGCTGGTGACGCAGTCCGAGCGGTACTTCCTGACCGTGTACGACCTGCTCGACGTGGGGTTGTCCGCTGCCGACTTTCGGGGCGAGAGCGCCTACAACCATCTGCTCGCGGGCGTCGTCGACGACCTGGACCGGCTGGGGCTGCTGCAACCCAGCGGCGGGGCCGACTGCGTCTTCCCGCCCGGGTTCACCGGCCGGGACGGCGAACCGTCGCCGCTGATCGTGCGCAAGAGTGACGGTGGGTACGGCTATCCGGCCACCGACCTGGCCGCGCTGCGGCAGCGCGTCGGTGAGCTGGGCGCGACCCGGCTGCTGTACGTCGTGGGCCTGCCGCAGCGGCAGCACTTCGCGATGGTGTTCGCCGTTGCCGAGGCGGCCGGTTGGCTCCGCCCGCCGGTCCGGGCCGAGCATCTGGGCTTCGGGTCCATCCTCGGCGCCGACGGGCGGATGCTGCGCAGCCGGGCCGGTGAGTCGGTGAAGCTGGTCAGGCTGCTGGAGGAGGCGGTCGCCCGCGCCACCGACCTGGCCCGGAGCAGGAACCCGGAACTGGACGCCGCGGCCGCCGACGAGATCGGCCGCGCGGTGGGCATCGGCGCGATCAAGTACGCGGACCTGTCCGTCGACCGGACCACTGACTACGTCCTGGACTGGGAGCGGATGCTGGCGTTGGACGGCAACACCGCGCCCTACCTCCAGTACGCGTACGCCCGGATCCGGTCGGTGCTGCGGCGGGCCGGGACCGCCGCGCGGGCGGACGCGCCCATCGTCTTCGCGCAGCCGGCGGAGCGGGCGCTCGCGGTCGAGCTGCTCGGCTTCGCCGGGGTGGTCGGCGAGGTGGAGCGGAGCCTCGAACTCCACCAGCTCGCCGGGTACCTGCACCGGCTGGCGACCGCTTTCAACGCGTTCTACGAGCGCTGCCCGGTGTTGCGCGCGTCCGACGAGCTGCGGGAGAGCCGGCTGCTGCTGGCCGAGCTGACCGCCCGGACCCTGCGGCAGGGGCTGGACCTGCTCGGCATCCGAACGCTGGAGCGGATGTGACCGGGCCAGCCTCCCGGCCCGGTCAGCGGGCCCTCTTCGTCGCCCGCTTCCGGGGCGGCGTCAACAGGTCGGCGATCTGCGCGATCGCGGAGGGCACCAGGCGGTAGAACGCCCAGACCCCGCGCTTGTCGCGTTCGAGCAGGCCGGCCTCGGTGAGGATCCGCAGGTGATGACTCACCGTCGGCTGGGAGAGATTGAGCGCCGCGGTGAGGTCACTCACGGACGCCTCACCTTCCGGCGCGGACTGGATCAGGCTGAGCAACCGGAGTCGCGCCGGATCGGCGAAGGCCTTCAGCACCCCCGCTAGCCGCTCGGCATCGGCCCGCTTGATGGGATCGCCGGTGAGCGGCGAGATCGCAGGCATGGCAGTTTTCGCAGTTCCCACGCCTGCCATAGTGACACCAACACCATCAATAAGCCGGCAGAACCGGCACCAGACCTCCGATGGCGTCCGGATGGCGGAACGGAACCACCGAACGTGAGTCGAACGTCGACGTCCGTGCTGGCACGAGGGCCGTGTGGAGCTTCCCGAAGCTCCACACGGCCCTATGGCGATATTGGACGTCAGCGGCGGGGTTTGGGCGCGATGCGGGGCAGGACGTACGGCGGCCCGGCGAAGATCAGGTCGGACTTCAACTCCTGGTACGCCCGCTTGGGCTGGTAGTTCTCGTCGTAGATGGTGGCCAGGCCCTCCGGCGGGTCGTCGAACCAGCCTGGCACCCATGAATGGTTGTCACTGAAACCCCAGACCGTGTACGACAGGCAGCTCCGCACGGCGAGGCACGCCTTCATCAGCACGCTGAAGTTTGCGGCCGACGCCTGTAGCCGGGGGTTGATCTCCTCCGAGTTGCCCGCCTGGACGCCCTCGGTCAGCTGGCTGCGGACGTCGACCTCGGTGAACGCGGTCGCGACGCCGAGCCCGCCGAACTTCTTCAGCGCGGCGGTCACCTGGAGGGTGTCGAAGTTGCCGTACTGGGTGCCCAGGTGACCCTGGGAGCCGACGCCGTCGATCGGGACACCCTGGGCGCGCAGGCTCTTGGTCATGTCGTACACGAACTGGGTCTTGTCGTCCGCCGGGTTGCCGGAGCCGAACGCCTCAATGTTGTAGTCGTTGTAGAACAACAGCGCCTTCGGGTCGGCGGCCCGGGCCCAGCGGAACGCGTCGGCGATGTAGCCGGGCCCGAGGTTCTGTGCCCAGAAACCCTTGTAGTGCAGGGTCGACGGGGTGTCCCACGGGTCGCTGACCGCCTCGTTGACCACGTCCCACTGCCAGATCTTGCCCTTGTAGCGGTTCACCACTGTGGTGATGTGCTTGCGCAGCAGCTCGCGCAGCTCCTGCTTGCTGATGGAGCCGTCGGCGACGCCACTGGTCAGCCAGGCGGGCAGCTGGTTGTGCCAGACCAGCACGTGGCCGCGCACGCTCTGTCGGTTGCGCTTGGCGAATTCCACGAACTGGTCGGCCGGCGCCCAGTTGTAGGTGCCGCGGGTGGGCTCCAGACTCTCCCACTTCATCACGTTCTCGGCGGTGACCGAGGAGAACTCGGACGAGGCCAGCTTGCGGTACTGCGGGTCGCTGGCGTCGTTGAGGGCATCCATGTTCACCGCGGTGCCGACGTGCAGGCCGTGGCGCAGGCCGAGGGTGGCGAGGCTCTGCGTCGTGGGGTCGTACGGCCGGCTCGCGGTGGCCGGCACCGTGTTCAGCGTGGCGACGGTCGCGACGGCGACCAGGCCGACGGTCGACCACTGTCTCAACTTCATGTGCTTCCCTTCCAGTCGATCAATAGATAGATGTCGATCTAGGAGGTGAGAGTCCGGTGTTGGTGGGCGCAGGCGCGGGCAGGGCTGGTGACGCCGGTAGTTCCGGCCGGAAACCGGAAACTTGCTCGAAACGTTAAGCCGATCTATGTCTGGGCGTCAACGCTGAAAACTTCCGGAAATTCATCACATGACCTGCGTGGCGCTGAGCGGCTAGCGGTCGAAACTTTCGGAGGCCGGCGGCGGCGCAGGACCGGCGGCGGCCCGACCCGACCGCGCGGCGCCGTCATCGCGGCG